>JBFYZE010000203.1:0-3208 GCA_041309665.1 Gemmatimonadales bacterium
GGAGTACCAGGGCTGGCCTGACGCCCCTACCTCAACACTCCGAACCGCCGGATGCGGACCCGCATGTCCGGTGGTGTGGGAGGGGGACAGCCGGGATCACCGGCTGCCCCCTATCCCGATCCGGGGATCCTTCGCAGGGGGCGCCCCGCGGGGAAGGCCGTCCGTCAGGCCCCGGGTGGCGCGCCGGCCATGGGTTTCGTGCTCCGGGGACCTCGGATGCGGAGGTGCGGAGCCCCAAAGCAGCTTCGTATAATATGTATTATGTTAAGTTACGCGGACCTGGACTAGCCCCCGGTGCATCTCACGATGCACGGCCGCATCTCCCGAGGTTATGCGTCCTGGGTCCCCTACGGCGTGAGGACCCGGACGCGGACGCGGGCCGTGCCGTGGCCGATCATCCCCAGGCGGTGGGCGGCGGCGTAGGAGACGTCGATGAGGCGCCCGCCGTGGAAGGGTCCCCTGTCGTTCACGCGAACCACGACGCGGTTCCCGTTGTCCAGGTTGACGATCTCGACGTAGCTGGGCAGCGGGAGCGTGCGGTGGGCTGCAGTCATGCCGTACATGTCGTACGGCTCACCGCTGGACGTCCGGCGGCCGTGGAACTCCTCGCCGTACCAGGAGGCCGTCCCCTCCTCCTCGTAGCCCTCAGGGTCCGTCAGGGTCCGGTACACCGTGCCCAGGACCTCGTACTCGCGGTTGTTGCCGTAGGCGGCCAGGGGCTCCTCCCGAGGAACCGCGTCCGAGATCGTGTCCAGGTCCACGTCCCGGGGCACGCTGGGAGGACCGTCGCGGCGGAAGTCCGGCGCGCCCCGCGGGTCCACGGAGGATCCGGAGTCGGCCACCGTCGCACCCGAGGTGGCGGGTCCGGGAGCCACCGCTGGAGCCCGGGCCGGAGGCGCGGGCGTAGCCGGGGCGCCTGCGGGATACCCGACGAGCGTGCACGCCGAGACTGCCAGGATGGCAGGCACGGACGCGACCCGCGGGACCATCAACATCCGCCGACCTCGGAGTACGCGGCCTTCACGAACCGCTGCTGAGCCTCTTCGTTCATGCACGCCAACCCGCTGCTGGTGAAGTGGTTGTCATCGGTAACCTCACGGATGATCTCAATATCTCGAGGAGCGTCTGGAATCAGGTCGCCCTCCCCCTCGAGCTCGATTTCGAGGAGGGCGAGCCCCTCGAGCCCGCCCCAGAACCGGTCCAGCTCCCACGGCCCCAGGGCGTAGCGCACCTTTTCGATCACCCGCTCCCCGGCCACCGCGAAGAGCGCCTCCGCCATCTCCGGGGACACCTCCGCATCGACCTCCAGCCGCTTGATCCCGGCCCCCGATTTGCACGTCAGGACCGGTCCGCGGGGCTCACCCACCCGGATCCGCACCGCGCGCGTCCCGGTGGTCACGTACCCCTGCCGCAGGCGGCACCCCTCACCGAGGGTGGCCCAAAGCTCCCCGGGGACCCGGACAAGATACCTCCGTTCGACCTCGAAGGTGCCCTCCCCCATGGCTCCCGGCCTCAGGCCGACGGCTTCCGGCCCAGGACCGCGACCCGACGCCGGAGCACGGGGACGAAGCCCTGTAGGAGGCGCTCGGCGACGCGCAGTCCGGGCACGTGGGACTCGGCGTAGTAGGCCCGCGCGATCTCGAAGCCGGCCTGGCGCATCATCCCGGTCATCCGGTCCATGGACTTGTAGTCCACGTGGCTCACGTCCCGCTTGAGCAGGATATCGTGGTTCTTCAGGATCTCGAGGACGTGCCCGCGGTGGGGCGTCCACACCGAGAAGCGCCCCCCGGGACGCAGGAGGCGGAACACCTCGGCCACGACCTTCGCGGAGTCCTCCGGATACAGGTGCTCGAAGAGGTCGGCGGCCAGCACCAGGTCCCAGGCGCCACCCTCCAGCCCCGTGGCGCCGGCATCGGCGCAGAGGAAGCGCAGGTTCGCCCTGGGCTCCCGGGCCAGGCGGCGCTCACAGAACGCGATGCTCTTCTCGCTGAAGTCCACTCCCACCACCCGGGAGGCCAGGCCGGCGAGGGCGAAGCTGAAGGTGCCCCACCCGCACCCCAGGTCCACGACCCGTTCGCCCGGAGCCGGCCGGTAGATCTCCAGCACCTTGGCAACCCTGTAGCGCTGGAACGCGCTCCCGTGGTCGGTGACGTGGTCCGCCTCCTCGAAGTACTCCGTGGAGTCGTACCAGTCCTTGCCGATGCGCTGCTCGCTCACAGCCGGCCCAGGAGGTAGAGGGCCTTCAGCCACCACACGCGCCAGACCGCTTCCCGGACGATGCGCTTCGACATCTTCGACTCCCCTTCGTCCCGCTCCGTGAAGAGGATGGGGACCTCCTTCACGGAGAAGCCCTTGGCCCAGGCCCGGAACTTGAGCTCGATCTGGAAGGCGTAGCCGTTGGAGCGGACGCGGTCCAGCCCCACCTCGCGCAGCACGTCGGCGTGCCACCCGTTGAACCCGCCGGTGGCGTCGCGCACCGGCATCCCCGTGATGGTCCGGGCGTACCAGGAGCCGAACACGGAGACCAGCAGCCGGCTGAGCGGCCAGTTCAGGACGTTGACTCGCCCGCCCACGTAGCGGGACCCTATGACCACGTCGTGGCTCTCGGCCGCCTCGATGAGGCGCGGGAGGGCATCGGGGGGATGGGAGATGTCGGCGTCCATCTCGAACAGGAGATCGAACCCCTGGGAAAGCCCCCAGGCGAAGCCGGCCAGGTAGGCGCGCCCCAGGCCGTCCTTGGCCTCCCGGTGGAGGACGTGGACGCGCGGGTCGGCGGCGGCCATCGCGTCCGCCAGAGACCCGGTGCCGTCGGGGGACGCATCGTCCACCACGAGCACGTCGATACGGGCGTCCTGGTCCAGGATGAGGGGAAGCTTGCGGGGGAGGTTCTCCCGCTCGTTGTACGTCGGCACGATGACCAGGATGTGTCGGTCACTCACCGGCGCTTCCTCCTCCGTTGACGGGTTCCCTGCCCCGCGCCAGCTGCCAGAGCCAGAACGCGGCGGCGGGGAACAACTCCACCAGCGTCGTCCAGACCCTTGCCAAGAGGGCCAGGGCGGCGGATGGACCGGCGCCGAAGAGGGGAGAGAGGAAGGCCACGAGGAACCCTTCCCGCACCCCCACCCCGGCGGGAGCGAAGATCATGATGTACCCCAGGACGTACGCCGCGGCGAAGGCGGACCCCACGGGCACCACCCCGCCACGGTAC
>JBFYZE010000204.1:0-4669 GCA_041309665.1 Gemmatimonadales bacterium
TCATGAGGATGAACCGGACCGGAACGGCCGGCCGCGTCGCCTCGATGGCCTGGCAGAGCCGCGCCGTCGCGAGGGCCACGAGATCTTGGGGATGGCCGAACACGCCCCTCACGTTCAGGGAATGGCCGAGACAGGAGATCACGGCGTCGCATCCGCGAACGTGCTCCGGGAGCGCCTCGTCCGTGAGGGACAGCACGTCGGCTTCGATCAGCTCCAGGCCCGGGCGCCCCGCCAGCCCCGGCGGGAGCCGCTGGGCCGACCGGACGATGGCCCGGACGTGCGCGCCCCGTTCCAGAAGCTGTGCCAGCACGCACCCACCGGTGCGTCCGGTGCCGCCGAGCAGCAGGACCCGCGGTCCGGCCATGCTCATCCTCCGTGGTGAGAGCCGTGCGGCGCCGTGCGGCATCTCGGGGCTCGCGGGACGTTCGTCATGTGTGCGCCACCCGAAGACCGACCAGCGCCACGAGGACGAGTCCGATCACCTGGCTGAGCAGGCGGACCCGGTTGACACGGATGTCGAGGTTCTCCAACAGGATGCCTGCGTCGCCGAGGTCCGGGTCGCGGGCCAGGACGGCGAGCGCGTGGGCCTGCGTGGGAGGGGCCCACACGGGATGATGGCCGACAGCGGCGTGGACCGTCCCTCCCGAGGTCGAGTCCATGGCGAGGTAGGGCGGGAACAGCAGGATGACCAAGAGCGCGAGGGCCGCGACTCCAGCGACAACGCCCTGTCGTGCGTTCATGGGTCCGAACCGCCATGGATGAGTCGCGCCGACGCCCCCAAGGACGTGCCGTGGTGGCGTGTCTACGCTACGCGCTGAAGTGGCGTCACGACAGCCCGGGTGACGCTCAAGCCGAAAGGACACGGGTAGAGCCGGGGCGGTTCACTGGTGGGCGGTCCTCCTCCGCGAGGCGACGTGTTCCTGGTGTCCTTCGATCCGGCCACCGGGCGGGAGCTCCGTAGAAGACCCGTCCATGCCTCATCGTCCCGCCCGACGACCTGAACCAGCACCTCATCACCTACACCGTCGCGCCCATGACCACCGGCGGTCGGGGCTACCCCTTCAGGGTGCCGTGTCGCTTCGAGCGTGAGGACAGCCACATCGTGCTGGACCAGCTCCGCACCGTGGATCGGGGCCACATGGTGAAGCGGCTGGGCCGGGTATCCCCGGCCACCTTCTCCATGGTGCTTCGAGTCCTCCAGGAGATGTTCGCCGAATAGCGACCGGGCCGGCCGCACCACGGTGGTGGCGCCGGCCCCTTCTGGCGGCCGCAGGCCATGCAGGCGAAGGCCCTGGTGTCATTCCGACATCAGGCTCTCCGCCGACCGTCGCCCGACCATGTCACTTCGTCGTGATCGGCACCAACTGCACGGATACCGAGAAGGGCGCGGCATCGAGCAGTTCCCGGGGCCCGGCGAACGCGCCCTTCACCCCTATCCGGATCAGATCCTGAAGGATGACGCCTCCCTCGATGGACCCGTAGGCAAAGCCGGACTCTCGCCCGAGGTTGGCGTAGAACTCATCCGATGCCCATGCCACCCACCCCGCCCTCAGCGTTCCGAAGAAGTTGAATACTCCTCTGTGGGAGAGCAGTTGGGTGGAGAGCGTCATGCCCAGGTCCAGGTTCCCGTTGAAGGCGGATGTCCCGGCACTCAGCGAAGGGATGTCCAGGCCCAGGCGGGGGGAGAGCATCAACTGGGCTTGTACGGTCTTGTCTTGCTCGTTGAACCCTGCCCCATACGCGGCCACAGGCACTGCGTAGTAGATGACACCATTCCCTCCCGCAGCGAGAAACCGCTCGCTGGCGGTTTCCGCCACCACGTCCGTTTCGCCTGCTCCTGAGTCCTCGCTGACGTCCTTGCTCTGAACGAGAGCACCGAAGCCGACCCGCCCATAACCCAGCTTCGCGAATACCGCCAGGTTGTCGCTCAGGAACTCCGAGTAGAAAGCCCCATCTCCTGCACTGAACGTCAGACCAACACTCGTCACAGCTTCGAAGCCGTTCGCGCCGAACAGGCTGTCGGCTTCTGCCGGAGACGTGGCGACGGGGAACAGGGTGAGGTTGGACTCTTTCGTGATGCCGCCGCGCGCCAGTGTGGCGACTTGGGCTGCCGCTGACAGCGGGCCGATCCACAGACCGGCCATCGCGACGAGAAGTCTCACCCGAAACCTGCCCTTACCCCTCATAGAGCCTCCGTGAAGTGCAGTGACCTGGGGGGGCTGCACGCGTTCTCCGGTGATGCTTGCTTCGAGACTTCTGGACGACCGACGGAGTCGCATGGGGGGCCTCACCTGGCTCCGGGGTCGGGTGGGTGCACGCCGAAGCCGTTCCCTTCCGAATCCTCATGGTGGCCTTGCCACGCCATCCCTGGGATCGTCTGCTTCGGCAACGCGACCGATCCGCCGGCATGGAAGACCCTATCATGCACCGAGTCGTACGATTCGGCTTGCACCGTGCAGACGAAGGCGTTCACGGCGGCACCATCCACCGGGTCCGCGGCATGGATCTTGACGTGGATCACGCGGTTGCTCATGACTCGCCTTCTCGGCTGTCGTCCTTGATTCCGTGTCCATCGTCGATGGACCGCCGAATACGCGAGCGCCGCGCCACGGCACAGCCGTGGGCGTGGAGTACTATGGGCTCCGCGAAGGGGCCTGATGGTCATGGTGCGGGAGGGTCGGGGCTGAAGTGAGTCCCGGGGGGTGCGCATACGATACGGGGCCGGGCGGCCGGGCGCTAGCCCTGCGCAGCATAGCCGGGGACACCCCCAAAACACCAACAGAACGAGAAGGGTCGGCCACCCCGCTCTCGCGGAGCAACCGGCCCTTCAATCCCTCTCAGAACCCCGGGCGACGTCCGAAGGATGTCGCCCTTAGGGGCGGATCCTCCGAACCCCGGGCGTCCAGCTCTCGAGGAGCCTTTCGCTAATCCGGGGTTCGGAGATCCGCCCAGTTGATTTCCGAAGCGCCTACGGCGTTTCGGAAATCAGTACATCCCGCCCATCCCGCCGCCGCCCGGCATCGCCGGCCCCTTGTTCTCTTCCTTCTTCTCCACCACCACAGCCTCGGTCGTCAGCAGCAGCCCCGCGATGCTCGCGGCGTTCTGCAGCGCGGTCCTCACGACCTTGGTGGGGTCGATGATGCCGGCCTCGACCAGGTCCTCGTACTCGTTGGTCAGCGCGTTGAAGCCGTACCCGGCCTTCTTGTTCGAGCGGACCTTCTCCACCACGATGGAGCCCTCGGCACCGGCGTTGATGGCGATCTGCCGGATCGGGTGCTCCAGGGCGCGGGACAGGATCTGGACGCCGATCTGCTCGTCCTCGCGGGCGAGCTTCACCTTGTCCAGCGCCTTCTGGCAGCGCAGCAGCGCCACGCCGCCGCCGGGAACGATGCCCTCTTCGACGGCCGCGCGGGTCGCGTGGAGCGCGTCCTCGACCAGCGCCTTCTTCTCCTTCATCGCCGTCTCGGTGGCGGCGCCGACGTTGATGACGGCCACGCCGCCGGCCAGCTTGGCAAGGCGCTCCTGGAGCTTCTCCTTGTCGTAGTCCGACGTGCTCTTGTCGATGGACACGCGGATCTCGTCGATGCGGCCTTTGATCTTGGCCGGCTCGCCGCCGCCGTCGATGAGCGTGGTGTTGTCCTTGTCGATGACGACGCGCTTGGCCTTGCCCAGGTCACCGAGGACGGTGTTCTCGAGCTTGAACCCGACCTCCTCGGAGATCACCTGACCGCCGGTGAGGACCGCGACGTCCTGGAGCATGGCCTTGCGGCGGTCGCCGAACCCGGGCGCCTTCACCGCCGCCACCTTCAGGGTGCCGCGCAGCTTGTTCACCACCAGCGTGGCCAGGGCCTCGCCCTCCACGTCCTCGGAGATGATCAGGAGGGGCTTGCCCAGCTGGGCGACCTTCTCCAGGACCGGGAGCAGGTCCTTCATGGAGGAGATCTTCTTGTCGTGGATGAGGATGAGGACGTCCTCGAGCACCGCCTCCATCCTCTCCGGGTCCGTCACGAAGTAGGGCGACAGGTAGCCGCGGTCGAACTGCATGCCCTCGACGGTCTCCAGGGTGGTCTCGAGGCCGCGGGCCTCCTCCACCGTGATGACGCCATCCTTGCCCACCTTCTCCATGGCATCGGCGATGAGGTCGCCGACCTCCACGTTGTTGTTCGCGGAGATGGCGCCGACCTGGGCGATCTCCTTCTTTCCCTTGGTCGGGGTGGAGAGCTTCTTCAGCTCGGCCACCACGGCCTCCACGCCCTTGTCGATGCCGCGGCGGATGGCCATCGGATCGGAGCCTGCGGTGACGTTCTTGAGGCCCTCGCCGAAGATCGCCTGGGCCAGCACGGTCGCGGTCGTGGTGCCGTCACCGGCGGCGTCGGAGGTCTTGGTCGCGACCTCCTTCACCATCTGGGCGCCCATGTTCTCGACCGGATCCTCGAGCTCGATCTCCTTGGCCACGGACACGCCGTCCTTGGTCACGGTGGGGGAGCCGAACTTACGGTCGAGGACCACGTTGCGGCCCTTGGGGCCCAGGGTGGCCTTCACGGCATTGGCCAGCTTGTCGACGCCGCTGAGTATTGCCCGGCGGGATTCCTCGTCGAACATAATTTGCTTGGCAGTCATGCTGTACCCTCCTCAGATTCTGGAAAATCGTTCCGGTTATGTGAAAACC
>JBFYZE010000205.1:0-23169 GCA_041309665.1 Gemmatimonadales bacterium
CGGCCGCTGCCGCCGCTGAGGCGGCCGCCACGCCGGAGGCCGCCGCGCCCGAGACGGGCGCCGAGCCGGCGGCCGCGGAGACCGCCGAGTAAGCCTCGGCGCCTGACACCGTGGGTCGCTCGGACCCGGGCTTCCTCGCCGTCGGGCACCTCACCAGGCCCCACGGCCTCCTGGGCGAGCTCTACGTGACGCTGTTGACCGACCACCCCGAGGGCTCCTTCGCCCCCGGGGTGGTCCTGTCTCTGGCGGACGCCACCGGGCTCGCGCCCGACCCCGACCTCCCTCCCCTCCGGGTGGTCTCCGCCCGCGGCTTCAAGAGCGGCGTCCTCGTCGAGTTCGCGGGCGTGGAGAGCCGTTCGGAGGCCGAGTCCCTCCGGGGACGCTACCTGCTGCGTCCCACGCCGGAGCTCGAGCCCCCGGCGGAGGGGGAGTACTGGCAGCACGATCTCGTGGGCCTCGAGGTGTTCACCGTCCAGGGGCTCCGCCTGGGCACCGTGCGCACCATCTACGAGCTCGCCCCCTCGGACCTCCTCGAGGTGGCGGGGGAGGGGAAGGAGTACCTCATCCCCTTCCGCGAGGGGATCGTCGTCGAGGTGGACGTGGACGGCGGGCGCATGGTGGTGGATCCGCCCGACGGGCTCCTGGACCTGTGATGCGGATCAACATCGTCACCATCTTCCCGGACTTCTTCACCGGGCCCCTGGGGCTCTCCATCCCCAGGCGGGCCGCGGAAGCCGGGCTGGTGAGCTACCGCCTCGTGGACCTCCGCGACTACGCCCACGACCGGCACCGCACGGTGGACGACGTCCCCTACGGCGGGGGTGCGGGCATGGTCATGAAGCCCGAGCCGTTCTTCGAGGCGGTCGATGACCTGAAGCCCGAGGGGCCCATCGTGCTCCTGTCGGCGCGCGGGCGCCCCTTCCGCCATGCCGACGCCGTGCGCCTCTCGGTGGCGGACGATCTCACGCTCCTGTGCGGGCACTACAAGGACGTGGACCAGCGGGTCGCCGACCAGCTGGCCACAGAGGAGCTGTCGATCGGGGACTTCGTCGTCTCCGGCGGCGAGATCGGCGCGCTGGCCATCACCGACGCGGTGGTGAGGCTCCTCCCCGGAGCCATGGGCGACCACGAGGCGGCGTCGTCGGACTCGTTCTACGACACCGGGCTCCTGTCGGCGCCGTCGTACACGCGCCCGCCCGAGTACCGAGGCCACGCCGTGCCGGAGGTGCTCCGCTCCGGCGACCACGCGAAGATCGAGGCGTGGAGGCGCGCCGAGGCGCTGCGCCTCACGCGCGAGCGGAGGCCGGAGCTGCTGGAGGGCGAGGAGTAGGGGTCAGCTTCCCGTCCCCACCGCCTCCGCCGCAGGCACGCCGGAATCCACCGCCGAGTAGTCCAGCTCGCTCCCCCGCAGGCTGTGCGGGATGAGGTATACGACGGTCATGACCACGGCGGCGGCCAGCACGGCGACGCGCGCCCGCCAGCGCGGCGTACCGTCGGGGCGCTTCCACCCGAGCACGACGCAGGCGCCGATCCACACCAGCCACATGATGAGCGTCTTGTTGTCGGTGAGGTCGTACCCCCAGGGGAAGCCGGTCCAGTACGCGCCGAAGGCGTGCTTCTGCACGATGGGCCCGAGGACCATGCCGCCCACGGTCATGAGCGCCAGCGTGATCCACGCGTGTGCGTGCATCCCCCTGGGTGCGAACAGCGCGCCCAGCGCCGCACGCATCCCGATGAGCACGCCGAAGAACATGAACGCGATGTGGGCGAGGAGCAGGGGGAGCGGCACCGGGTCCTTGTAGCGCAGGACGATGGTCGCCTCGCCGTGCTCCTGCTCCCCCGAGGGGATGCGCACGAGCCCGTCGGGCGCGTCCACCTCCAGGCGGTACTCCAGCTTCCCCGCGGACGGCTGGGCCGGCAGGCGCGCCGCCAGCTCCCGGCGCCCCTCCTGCGTGGTCTCCAGCGCCATGTCCAGCGTCCCGAATTCGTCGGAAGTGGGGTAGCGACGCCAGATCAGCCGCCCCGTGGCCTCGGGGCCCGGCGCCGGCACGGCGATTCGGGCGTCGCGCACGGTTTCCTCGCTCCGCAGCAGGCGGTAGCGCTGGGACGCTCCGTCCACCACCAACGAGCCCCGCAGGGGGTTGGTGGGCCCGGTGAGGCGCTGGTACACGGCGGCCGAGAGCATGAGGACCAACGCCAGGGTCCACAGCAGGGCGCTCGTCAGGCGTGGCGACATCGGCATTCCTCCGGCGCGGGCGGGGCGGTGGCGGGTGGGGCGGAACGGGACCGCCCAAATTGTCACATCCGGCCCCGTCCGCCAACCGTGTTCTCCCGTAGGGTTTCCCCCGGGTCGGGGGCTTCACCCGGCCCGGAACGGCGGTTACATTAACGGTCTGTCCGGAAAGACCTTCCGGTCCGTGTCATGGGAGGCGACGATGGGCGACCTGATCCAGGAAATCGAGAAAGACATGCTTCGGGGCGACGCTCCCGAATTCGCCCCCGGCGACACCGTCCGGGTCCTGTACCTCGTGCGCGAGGGCAACAAGGAGCGCATCCAGGCCTTCGAGGGCGTGTGCATCGCCCGCAAGGGCGGCGGCCTCAGCGAGACCTTCACCGTCCGCAAGATCTCCAGCGGCGTCGGGGTGGAGCGCATCTTCCCCCTCAACGCTCCCACCGTGAAGGGGATCGAGCTCGTGCGCCGCGGCCGGGTGCGCCGGGCGAAGCTCTACTACCTCCGCGGCCGCAAGGGCAAGGCTGCCCGGATCACGGAGAAGCGCGTAGGCGCCTGACCGCTCCCGGCCATGCAGCCGGACGCCGGTTCGCCGCGGCCCCCGAGCCTTCTCGCCTACGAGCGAGGGTTCTGGGGCCGCGGTCTTTTGGTGGCAGGGGTGGACGAGGCGGGGCGGGGGCCCCTCGCCGGGCCGGTGGTGGCCGCCGCGGTGATCCTCTCTCCCGAGGTGCCCGTGGACGGCGCACGCGACTCCAAGCAGCTGAGCGCCGGCGCCCGGGAGGAGCTGTTCGGGCGGATCCTCGAGGCGGCACGCGGGGTGGGCGTGGGCGCGGCCTCGGTCCGCGAGATCGACCGCCTCAACATCCTGCGGGCCACCACGCTGGCCATGCGCCGCGCCCTGGCCCGGCTTCCCGAGGTGCCCGGGCAGGTGGTGGTGGACGGCCTCCGGGTGCGGAACCTGGGGTGGGACCACGAGGCCGTCGTGGACGGCGACGACCTCGTCCACTCCGTCGCCTGCGCCTCCATCGTGGCCAAGGTGATCCGGGACCGCCTCATGCGCCGCCTGGCCGGGCGGTACCCGGGGTACGGGTGGGAGACCAACATGGGATACGGAACCCTCCGGCACCGCGCCGCCCTGGAGGGCCTGGGCCCCACGCCGCACCATCGGACCACCTTCGGCGGGACCCAGACCGACCTGGGGCTCTAGGCCCCCGGGGGCGCGGCGTTTGCCGCCGTCGCTAGATTGGAGGGGTCGGACACCTCTCGCTCCGGGAGGCACCATGCAGACCGAGCACCTCTCCAACCTCCATCCCGGGTGGATCGCCGGCGGCTGGCTCATCGCCGTGGCCGTGACGTCCGCCGCCTACCTGGCCTTGGTGGGCGCGGGACTCCTTCCGCAGGGCCCTGCCGCGGTGTTCGGCGTCGCCGTGGCGATGGCAGCCGGGTTCTTCGTGGGCGGGCTCTTCGTGGGGCTGCGGTGGAGCGACGCGCCCATCCTCCACGGCGCCGCCATCACCCTCGTCAGCGTCCTGGTCTGGTTCCTGGGGAGCCTCACGCTCTCGGGCCGCCTGGACGCGTGGTCCGGACCCACCCCCGCGGTCCTGGGGCTGATCCTCCTCCAGCTGGCGGCTTCGTCGGCGGGGGGGTGGGTCGGCAGACGGATGGCGCTGGGCCCGGGGCCCGGCGGGCTGGAATCCCGGCAGGGCTAGGCCTTGGCGGCTCCGGCAGCGAGCGCGTCCCCGAGCACCTGCGTGGCGCCCGCCAGCGACGCGCAGCGGGGGTAGCGCGCCTCCGGGATCTTCACCCCGTGCTCCTTCTCCAGCGCGAGGACGAAGTTCAGGAAGTCCAGGGAGTCCATCTCGAATTGATCGCGGAACGGCGCCTGCGGGTCGAGCTCCGTGGGGGCCACGGGCACGACGCGCCGGAGCGTCGTTTGGATTGCGGTAGCGAGGTCAGGGGCGCTCAAGGTACGGTCTGCTCACGGTTGGGGATTGCCCAGGTCCTTCCGAACGATCTTCCCGGAAGGGGTGCGTGGCAAGTGGGTGCGGAACTGGATGGTGCGCGGGGCCAGGGCCGGGCCCAGCTTCGCACGGGCGAAGCCGAGGATGTCCCGGGCGAGGTCGTCCCCCGGCTCGTGGCCGGCGGCAGGCACCACGTGGGCTTCCACCAGCGTCCCGGCCACCGGATCGTGGCGTCCCCAGACGCCCACGTCGGCCACCCCGGGGTGCTGGAGCATCGCGTCCTCCACCTCGGCGGGCGAGACGAGATGTCCCGCCGACTTGAAGACGTCGCCGCGGCGCCCCACGAAGCTCACCCACCCGTCGGCGTCCAGCGACGCCACGTCCCCGGACATGTACCAGGTCCCGAGGAAGGACCGGGCGTAGAGGGCGGGGTTGCCCAGGTAGGTGCGGAACATGGACGGCCAGGGCGTGCCGATGCACAGCTCCCCGGGCTCCCCCGGCCCCGCCACCACCTTGCGCTCCTCGGTCCCGTGGAGGCAGGCCACCTCGAAGGGGGGCACGGCTCTGCCGACAGCCCCGTCCTTGGGCTCCTCGTCCCAGCAGGTGGCCACCACGATGCACCCCGTCTCGGTCTGCCACCAGGTGTCCCGCACCGGGATCCCGAAGGCCTCCCGGCCCCACTGGGCGTCGGCGTGGGCCAGGGGCTCGCCCACGGAGAAGATGCTGCGCAGGAAGGGAAGGGGTCCGCCGGCGACGCCCGCTGCATGCATGCGCCTCAGCAGGCGCAGCGCCGTGGGGGCGGTGTAGAGCACCTCCACCCGCTCGGCCTCAAGGTTCTGCCACCAGCGCTCGGCGTCGAACTCCTCCTCGTCGATGAAGACGGTGGCGCCCTGGGCGAGGGGGGCCAGGATCCCGTAGGAGATCCCCGTTACCCAACCGGGATCGGCGGTGCACCAGTACCGGGTGCCCGCGTCGAGGCCGAGGACGCGCTTTCCCGTGTAGGCGTGGGAGAGGACCGAGTCGTGGACGTGGACGACCCCCTTGGGCTCCCCGGTGGTGCCGGAGGTGAAGTGGAGAAGGGCGGGATCCTCCGCCTCCACGTCCACGTCGGGGAAGACGGACGCCCCCCGGGCCAGCCAGGCCCCGAAGTCCTCGGTGCCCTCGGGAGGGTCGCTCTGGGCGGAGAGTGCCGCGAGCCGCCCCGGGCCGTCCACCACCAGGACGCGCCTGAGGTTCGGGAGCTGGTCCCGGATGGGGGCCACCTTGTCCCGGTAGAGCCTGGGGGTGGTCACCAGGAGGTTCACCCCTCCCCTCTGGAGACGCCTCAGGACCGGCTCGGGCCCGAAGGACGAGAAGAGCACCGTGGCCACCGCGCCGGCTCGGAGGGTGCCCAGGAACGCCACCAGCAGCTCGGGGATGCGGCCGGCCAGGATGGCCACCGTGTGCCCCTCCACGATGTCTTCCTGGATGAGGCCCGAGGCGAAGCGACTCACGGCCCGATCGAGGTCCCCGTAGGTGTACGTGACCGTCGGCCCGGACCGGGGTCGCCAGCGCAGCGCCACCCGTTCGGAAGCCCCCGCCTGCACATGGCGAGTGAGCGTCAAAGCGGTGATATTGTGTGGGGTCTGCGGCGGGGCTTTCAGCTCCGTGCGGATCCCTACCCACGCGTCCGTCACACGTCCTCTCTTTCCTGCGGCGCGACCTTGAGCATACGAAATCTAAAGTCGTTCTTCCGTCCGCGTACCATTGGGCTCGTAGGAGCCAGCAATCGGGCCGGCTCGGTTGGGAACGTCATCGCCAAGAATCTACAGGCTGGCGGCTTCGGGCCAGCGCTCTCCTTCATCAACCCCAAGGGCGAAGTCATCCTCGGTGTCCAGAGCGTCCGCAGTGTGGACGATCTGCCCGAAGCACCGGAGCTGGCCGTCCTCGCGATCCCGCCCGCGTCGGTCCCGGGCGTGGTACACTCCCTGGGAGCCCGGGGTACCCGCGCCGTGGTGGTCATCACCGCCGGCTTCGGCTCGGGGGACCTCGGTCCCGACGGTAAACCTCTCAGCCAAGCCCTGCTTCAGGCAACGCAGCCGTTCGGGACCCGCATCATCGGGCCCAACTGCCTGGGCATCCTTGCGCCTACGCTGCGGCTCAACGCGGGCTTCTCCCACCTCGCCTCCAACCCCGGCGGGCTGGCCTTCGTGGCCCAGTCCGGGGCCATCGTCACGGTGGTGCAGGACTGGGCCGAGCCACGCGGATACGGGTTCTCGCACCTGGTGTCCCTCGGGGACATGCTGGACGTGGACTTCGGGGACATGCTGGACTACCTGGCCAACGATCCCCGCACCGACGCGATCCTGCTGTACGTCGAGGGTATCAAGCACTCGCGGAAGTTCATGTCCGCCGCCCGCGCGGCGGCGCGCATGAAGCCCGTGGTGGCGGTGAAGGGCGGGCGCTTCGAGGCGGGCATGAGGGCCGCCGCGTCCCACACGGGTGCGGCGGCAGGCGCGGACGCGGTGTACGATGCCGCGTTCCGCCGCTCCGGCGTCCTCCGGGTGTACACCCTCGAGGAGCTGTTCGGCGCGGTGGAGACGCTGGCCTTGGCCAAGCGCCACCGGGGCAACCGGCTCGCCATCCTGACCAACGGAGGCGGGCTCGGGGTGTTGGCCGCCGACGCGCTGGCCGAGGCCAAGGGACGTCTGGCGGACCTGGCGCCGGCGACGGTGAGCGCCCTCGGGGAGATCCTCCCGGGGACATGGTCCGGCGGGAACCCGGTGGACATCATCGGGGACGCGCCCGGGTCGCGCTACGAGGCGGCGCTCCGGGTGCTCCTCGAGGACCCGGGGGTGGACGCCATCCTCGTGATCAACTGTCCCACCGCGGTCATCAAGCGTGAGGAGGCCGCCCAAGCGGTGGCCAACGTCGCGGCGGCACGCCGCGGCAAGACGCTGCTCGCCAGCTGGGTGGGCGCGGCGACCATCGCCGAGGCCGGCAAGATCTTCTCCGAGGCCCAGATCCCGTCGTACGCGACGCCGGAAGCCGCCATCCGCGGCTTCATGCAGCTGGTGGAGTACGGCGTGCGCCAGGACATCCTCCTCGAGACGCCGCCCTCGCTCCCCGAGGTGTTCCAGCCGGACACCGAGGCGGCGGAGAAGGTCATCAACGTGGCCGTGGGCGAGGGGCGGGAGTGGCTGACCGAACCCGAGGCCAAGGCGGTGATGGAGGCGTACAAGATCCCCTCCATCGCGACCTACGTGGCGCGCACGCCCGCGGAAGCCGCGGAGATCGCCACGCGCATCGGGGGCCCGGTGGCCCTCAAGATCCTCTCCAAGGAGCTCACCCACAAATCCGACGTGGGTGGGGTGGTGCTCAACCTGGAGGGGCCCGGACTGGTGGAGCGGGCCGCGAAGGACATGGAGGCCCGGGTGCGCGCCGCGCACCCCGACGCCTCGTTGGACGGCTTCAGCGTGCAGGCCACCGTGCGGCGGCCCGGGGCCCGGGAGATCATCATCGGCGCCACCGAGGATCCGCAGTTCGGGCCCGTCATCCTGTTCGGGCAGGGTGGGACGGCGGTGGAGGTGATCAAGGACGTGTCGCTGGGCTTCCCCCCGCTCAACCTGAAGCTGGCGCGCGCGCTCATGGCGCGCACCCGCATCCACCGGATCCTGGAGGGATACAGGGACGTTCCCCCGGCCAACATGGACGCGGTGGCGCTCACGCTGGTGAAGATCTCCCAGCTCGTCGTGGATCTTCCGCAGGTGGTGGAGCTGGACCTGAACCCCCTCCTCGTGGACACGTACGGCGTGATGGCGCTGGATGCCCGGGTGCGCGTGCGGCCGCGGTCCATGGCCCCGAAGCCCAGGCTGGCCATCCGCCCCTACCCCCAGGAGCTGGAGGAGGAGGTGGAGCTGGCCGACGGCCGGAAGCTGCTCCTCAGGCCCATCCGCCCGGAGGACGAGCCGGCGCTGCAGGCCATGTTCAAGACGCTCACGCCGGAGGAGGTGCGGTTCCGCTTCTTCGTGCCGCAGAAGACCTTCTCGCACATGAACACCGCCCGGTTCACGCAGATCGACTACGACCGGGAGATGGTGCTCGTGCTCACCGAGCCCGGGATCGCCGGCGAGATGCCCACCTACGGCATCGTGCAGCTCTCCGCGGACCCGGACAACGAGAAGGCCGAGTTCGCCATCCTGGTGACGAAGGAGGTCACGGCGCTGGGGCTCGGCGTGTACCTGATGAAGCGGCTCATGGAGTACGCACGGGCGCGCGGCATCGGGCACCTGCACGGCGACGTCCTGTCGGACAACACCACCATGCTCAAGCTGTCGAAGGTGCTCGGCTTCACCACCAGCGCGGTGGACGGGGAGCCGGGTGTGGTGCGGATCGCCATCGACATGTGAGACCAGCGGAGGGCATCGGGGACCGGCCGGCGAAGGTCATCGTCCCGGGGGCCTGCCCAGGTCCTCCGGGGACAGGGGGAGGCCCGCGAATTCGTGCCCCCGCCGGCTGGTCCCTTCGGTCCGGCAGGACCACCCCATCCATCCGGGCGCCCCGTCCGGACGCACCTCCCTCCAGGCCCGTCCCGTCACCCTGGCCCCCGGCTCCGCCTCCAGAGGCGGATCGACGGGAAGAAACCACTGCCCCCACGCCTCGGGGCTCTCCCCCGGGCCGTTGCTGACCCAGTGCCCCTCCCCGAGGTCGAGGTCGAACCAGAACGCCAGGCCCACGACCGGGCGCCCCGTGGAGACCCATTCGCCTTCGGCGCCCAGGGCGTCGTCCCCCGGAAGTGCGAGGATGGGCCTCCGGGGGCCGGGTTGGCACGCGGCGGCGAGCGCGCCCGAGCGGAGGTGCACCTGGCGGCCGGTGTTGGCCAGGTGCGGCCTGAGTCCGCTCCAATCCAGCCCGAGGAAGGAGCCCGGATCATCCGCCGAAAGGACCGGGGGCGCTCCCCCCGGGAACCCGGTCACGGGCGCCAGATTGAACCGGACTCCCCCGGGGAGGAGTCTCCCGCCGGGGGCGAGGTGGCGGGCCTGGATCGCCTGCAGCAACTGCCATGTACCATCGTCCAGGAACGTCGTCGGGTAGTCCTCGAAGATGACAAGGTCGAAGACCCCGTCGGGGAGGCCTTCGGGCGCCCTGGCGTGGATGAAGTCGATGCGATCGGCCAGGCCGTTTCCTGCGGCGAGGGCCCGGGCGAGGTGGATGACGCGGTGGGCTTCGATCGCGGTGACCCGACCGGCCCCGGCCCGGGCGGCGAGGAGGGCGTAGGTCCCCAAGCCGGTGCCGAGGTCCAGCACGCGCATGCCGGGCTCCACGACCCGTTCGATGGCTTCCTTGAAGGCCGCGACGCGCGCCGAGCGGAAGAGGAGGTCGGCGTAGTAGTGGACGCTCATTCCAGGAGTCCGCTCGCCCGGAACTGTTCGAGAGCGTTGGCGACGTCTTGGCGCACGACGTCCGGAGAAGGGGCGCCGTCGAGGTGTTCAGCCACCTCGGCGGCGATCGCATCCGGACCGAGCGACCCGTCGCAGCAAGCCCAGACCGCGGCCGCGGTGACGGTGAGGACGTGCACGTCCTGGGAGCGCGGGTCGTAGAGCACCCAGTCCCCGGCCACGGATCTGAACACCACGTCCTCCCGGGCCCGTGGTCCCTGAACGCCTTCCACGCCTCTTCCGGTCATGCCGTCCTCGATTCCTCATTGTCGGCCGGTCGGGCCTTCGAACTCCTGGTTGGGAGAGAGGGGAGACGGCCCGCGCCCGGTCGCCCATCGCATCAGGTCCCGGGAATATTCCAGGCGGCGCCGCAACGCGCCACCGCCCGCCATGCCGGTCCGGCTCGCCAGCCACTCCTGCGGTGGGTACACCACCCGGGCCAGCTCCCGCAGAAGGTCCGTCGCCGAACCTCCGATCATCGCATGGCTGATCAGTCCGGGGATTCTGGTCTGGCGCCGACCCTGCGGCACCGCCAGCAGGCGCTCCAGGCTCAAGGCCGCGGTCGTGAACCGACCCACCCGGACCGGAACCCCCACCGCCTCCACCAAGGGCCCGTCGATGGGGACACCCAGCTCCGCGCGAAGGAACCAGAGCACGCGTTGGAGGAGCCGGAGGGAATGCCGCGTCTGGGCGAGCTCACGGAGCCGTCCCGGGTCACGGACCCACGGGAGCAGCGCGACCATGTCGGCGATCCCGACCAGGTGGGAGACCACCCGGAGGTGGCGGACGAAGTGCTCGGCCACGAGGAGCGCGTGCGCCTCGGGAGTCAGGTGGCCCGCCGCCAGGTCCGCGCCCTCCCACAACTCCGCCCCGTCCCCCTCGTCCCCGCTGCGGAAGGACCGGTACGGGATGCGCCAATGCAGGTCCACGGTCACGTCCATCCCCCCGGGTGCGCGGACATCGGAGAAGGAACAGGCCGGGAGCCACGCATCGCGGCCGGGGCTCCAGTTGGTCCACGGACGGAATCCCGCCCCTTCGAGGATCTCGACGGCGGCGGCGGCGGCGCCCCCCCGGATCAGGAGGTCCGCGTCGCCCAGGGCGCGCGCCCGGGCATCGGGGTAGACCCCCGCTTGGATCAGTCCCGCTCCCTTGAAGAGCAGCACGTCGAAGCCCGCGGAACGGAGTGTGTGCCGGGCCCGCGTGGCCGCTTCCAGGGTCAGCTCGCCTCGCAGCGCCTGGAGGGAGACCAACGCGTCCAGGTGCTCTTCGAGCCCCCCCGGATCTCCGCCGCGGTCGGAATCGGAGAGCGAGGCCCTCCAGAGTCCCAGGAGCCGATGCGCGCGGAGCAACGCCACGGCCTCGCTCCGGGCCGGCTCCGCCCCCGGGAGGGGACCGGGCGGCCGCGCGGCCAGGACGTCGCGACAGAACGCGTGGGCGGTGGTCATGTCCCCGAATCAGGGCGCCGGCCCACCCCGACGCAAGGGCGCCGGCTGTCGCCGGAGGACCGGTGGCCTATACTGCCTGCCAGCACCACCCCGGCCAGCGAGGGAGCCGCGTTGAAGATCGCCTTCCATTGGATGCGTCGAAGCTGCACGGTGGACGCGCCGCAGGTCGTCGCGACGGGCCTGGCGGCGATGTTTCCCGAGTTGGCCGGTCCCGCCGCCGCTGGCTCCACCGCCGACGTCCGGGTCCTCCGCCGGCAGCCCGGCTTCGTCGTGACCGCCTCCGGCGAGGAGATCTGCGGCACGCTCGCGGACGCCCTGTCGGCCGCGGAACTGGCCGTCACCAGGCGCCTTCTGGAGTCGGAGTCGGACCATTGCCACCTCCACGCGGCGGGCGCCGTAGCGCCGAACGGCGAAGCCATGCTGGTCGTAGGCCCCTCCGGGAGCGGCAAGTCCTCGCTGGCCTATGCGTGGTACCGGATGGGGATCCCGGTCTTCGGAGACGACGTGATCGCCCTCGACGACCGCGGAGCCGTGCATCCGTTTCCCCGCCCGCTCAAGGTGGACGCGGCCCGGCTCAGGGAGGGTGGCGAGTCCCCGGAGGCGACCCTCGCGTGGGACCCGCAGGCGCCCGACGTATGGGTGGACCCTGGCGCCCGCGCCGGGTGGGCCCGCGGGGGTGCATCCGTGTGCCTTCTGGCCGGGGTCCGCTTCCGTGAGGGCGCCGGGACCCGGGTCGAGGGGGTTTCGGGTGGCGAGCGCCTCCGCATGCTGCTGGATTCCGTCCACCAGACGGGTCTGCCGCGGGCCGAGTGCGTGCACAGACTCATCGCTCTGGCGGAGCGTTGCTCGGCATGGCGCCTGGAGTTCGGCGACGCGGGGGACGCCGCCCGGCGTCTGCTCGGCCTGGTCGAGCCACGAGCCGATTGACCGCCATCCCTCCTGCCCGGAGATTACGTGCATGGACGACCGGCGCGCGTTTCTCCGGAAGCTGGCCAAGGGGGCTGCCTATGCGGCCCCGGTGATCTACACGCTCAGCACTCCCCGGGATCTCATGGCCGTCATCACCAGTGGCATGATCATGTTGTCCAACGTCCAGGACTCGGTGTCGTTCCAGGGCGCCGAGGGGCCCGCAGCCCCTTGGAACACGCGCGCGGAACCCGTGGCGCCCTGGGCGGTGCAGCCGCCCTGGGCGCGCCCACCCTTGGTGCTTCCTCCCGGCCGGTCGGGAGGCCGCGAGTAGCGCCTTGCTGGTTCGCGGCTTGGCGCATGCCGCCGGCTCGACCGGATTGTCCCTGGTCTTGCTGTTCCTCTGGGGGTTGACCGTGCCCCCCGCCCGGGAGTTCCCCGACTCTCTTCTCAGTGCCTTCCACACGTTCTTCGTCGGGACGTTCGTGTCCCAATCAGGACTCCCCGACGAGCACGATCCGGCCTGGATGGCGAGCGCCGAGGCCGGGGACGTTCTCTTCGTCTCGAGGGGACACGTTGCCTGGGGCGAGTGGTCCCACGCTGCGGTGGTCGTGCGCGCGCCCGCCGACGCCAGGTGGGTGAAGCCGGGCGAGCTCGCCGTGCTGGACGCCTCGATCTACGACGGCCTGTACCTCTCACCCCTGGAGAACTACGCCACCTGGCCTCGTGTGAGGCTCCGGCGGGCCTCGGAAGACCCCGAGGTGCGGCGGCGCATCGCGGAAGCCGCACTGACGCACCGGACGCGCATGTTCACGGGGGTGGCCAGGAATGGCGCTCCCTACAGCAACTGCACCGCGGTGGCCATCGGCGCGCTGGAGTCGGCGGGGCTCGACCCGGGTGTCCCGGGGTGGAGAACGCCGGACGAGCTCTTCCGAAGCAAGGTATGGCTTCGCTGATCTGGCGCGGGTGGGCCGCCCTCTGCCTCCTGTCCGGCGCCGTCGCCGCCCCCCTGTTCCTCGAGGTGTTCGCGGGCGGCTCCTGGGTCCGCTTCCTCGCCCTCCCCGTGCGGTACGCGTGGCTCTGGTGGCTCGGGCGGCCGATCGTGCGGGAGGGCTGGCTCCCCCCCCGCCTCGTCGCCGTCGCCCTTGCCGGGTTCTGCGCCCTCGTCTCGGGCGTGACGCTGGCGGACCTTCTGGGGCACGGCTCCGTCCATCCGGGGTGGTTCCTCGGCCTCGAGTGGTGGCAGCGCTCCGTCTATCCGTGGGTGGATCTCCTGCCGCGCTGGTACTTCCGCGACAGGCCGGGGTACCTCTGGATCGTGTGCGCCTGGAACCTCTGCGAGGGGCTGGCCGTGAGCGCGGGGTTCTGGCGTTGCGCGGTCCGGGCGGAGCGGGGTGACGCGGTGCGCTCCCGCCCCCAGGCGCATTAGTTTCGACGTTCGGCGGGGTGCGCCACCTCCGGCACGCCGCGAGACCCGGTAGCTCAGTTGGTAGAGCAACGGACTTTTAATCCGTAGGTCCTGGGTTCGAGTCCCAGCCGGGTCATTCCTGCAGCCACTCCACCCGGATCCCGGCGCATGCCGGGACGAGGTCAGCCATCGTGTCTTCCAACCCTCCCCGGGCCTGGATCAGCGACGCCGTCCGCGTCATCGAGGCGGACTTCAACCGCAGCGCCGACACCCACCTGATCCCGCTGCCGCTCCCGGCGCTGCCGGGCGTGCGCGTCTACCTGAAGGACGAGTCGAGCCACCCGACGGGGAGCCTGAAGCACCGGCTGGCGCGCTCGCTCTTCCTCTATGCGCTGGCCAACGGCAGGATCCGCGAGAGCACGACGATCGTCGAGGCATCGAGCGGATCCACGGCCATCTCGGAGGCCTACTTCGCGCGCCTGCTCGGTCTGCCGTTCGTGGCGGTGATGCCGCGCGCAACCTTCCCGGAGAAGATCGAGGCCATCGAGTTCTACGGCGGGCGCTGTCATTTCGTCGAGCGCGCAGCGGAGATCTACGACGCCGCGGCACAGCTGGCGGCAGCCACCGGTGGGCATTACATGGACCAGTTCACCTACGCCGAGCGGGCCACCGACTGGCGCGGCAACAACAACATCGCCGAATCGGTGTTCGCGCAGATGGCGCTGGAGCCGCACCCGGAGCCGCGCTACATCGTCTGCGCAGCCGGCACCGGCGGCACGGCGGCGACCTTCAGCCGCTATGTGCGCTACCGGCGGCACGCGACCGAGGTGGTGGTGGCCGACCCCGAGGACTCGGTCTTCTTCGACTACTACGCCAGCGGCGACCCCACGCTCGCCTGCGACGGCGCGTCGCGGATCGAGGGCATCGGCCGCCCGCGGGTGGAGGCCGCGTTCATCCGCGACACGATCGACGCGATGGGGAAGGTGCCGGATGCGTCGTCCATCGCCGCCATCCACTGGCTGCAGCGTGTGATGGGCCGTCGCGCCGGCGGTTCCACCGGGACGATCCTGTACGGCGCATTGCCGCTGCTGCAGCGCATGGTGCAGGCGGGCGAGGAGGGTTCGGTGGTGCTGGTCATGTGCGACGGCGGCGAGCGGTACGCGCACAGCTACTACGACGACGCCTGGCTCGAGGCCCACCGCCTGGACCTGCGGCCCTGGCTGGCGCGCATCGAAGCGTTCCTGGAGCGGGGGGAAGCGCAGGACTGGGGCGTGCGGGAGTGCCGTCGGTAGGGGTCGTGCGGGCGGACCCGTGTGTTAAGTTGAGATCGAGGGCCGGCTTCCGCCGGTCCCGGATGTTCCCCGGGGTCCCACCCTCCCTGGACCCGATGCTCGCTTGACGCTTTCCGTGCGCGCATCGGCCGCGCGGGTGCGCTGACGCCCCATTCGAGGGGCCGAGGAGGATGGGCATGACGGCCCGGAGACGGCACCCGCCCTTTGCGACCCTGGCCCTGTTGGCTGCCCTGGCGTGCGGGGGCGACTCGCCGTCGGGCCCGGGGTCCGACCCCGGCGACAAGCCCGACGTCACGCCCGCCGGCCTCTCGGTCACGGCGGGCGGTGGGGAGACGGTCCGCATCGGCTCGGCGGTTGCCACGCCCCCCGCGGTCACCGTCCGGAACGCGGCCGGAAGCCCGCTGTCCGGCGTGGGCGTGACCTTCGCCGTCGAGGCCGGGGGCGGGAGCCTGACGGGCGCTTCGGCGGTGACGGACGCCAGCGGCGTCGCCCGGGTGGGGTCGTGGACGGTGGGGACCACCGCCGGGGAGAATCGGCTGCGGGCGTCCGTAACCGCCAACTCCGGGCTGTCCACGACGATCTCGGCCACCGCGCGCCTGCCGCGATGGACGGTGATGGTGTACATGGCTGCCGACAACAACCTGGCCATCCCCGGGATCTTCGACATCGACGAGCTCGAGGCGGCGGGCACGAACCCCGAGGTGCAGGTCCTCGTCCAGGCCGAGTTCAACCCGACGCAGCTGTCGCTCCAGGGGTGTACCGCCGCGTGCTTCAACCGCCCCAACTTCAACACGTTCCGTTACCGGCTCACGGGGGCCCAGCCGAACGTGACCGGGCCGAACGGCTCTGCGACGGACATCGGCAACCGGGACATGACCAGCCCGGCGCAGCTCACCGAGTTCGTGTCCTGGGCGAAGCAGACGGCTCCGGCGGAGCACTACATTCTCGTGCTCTGGAACCACGGGGGCGGCTACACCGGCCTGCTCCAGGACGAGTCCTCGGCAGGGAGTGCTTCGTTGTCGCTGAGCGGTCTGCGCTCGGCGCTCTCCACGGTGGGGCCCATCGACATCATCGATTTCGACATGTGCCTGATGGGGGCGTACGAGACGCTCTACAGCATCCGCGACGTGGCCCGGTATGCGGTGTTCTCCGAGGAGGTCGTCCCTGGCGCGGGCAACCCCTACGACACCTGGCTGGCCGCGGTGCAGGCCCGGGCGGCGTCGGACCCCTCGGTGGTGGCGACGGCCTTGGTGGATGCGTTCGACGCCTCGTACCAGGGGCAGCGCGCCTCCACCACCCGGTCCGCCTACTCCCTCTCCGGCTATGCCGACTTCGACACCTCGCTGAACGCCTTGGCCGACGTGCTGCGCACGAACATGACGGCGCTCCGCCCAGCCGTGGGCGCGGCGTTGGCCAACGCGCAGAAGTACGAGGTGCCGGAGCTGACCGACTTCATCACCTTCCTCGACTCCCTCCGCGTGCGGGTGACCGATGCCACGGTCCGCTCGGCGATCGACAACGCGAAGGCCCGCGCGGCCGACGGCCAGTTCCGGCTGCGGAACAAGGCGCGGAACGGCACGGACGTGGGGATAGGGGGGGCGCGGAGCGTGATCCGGTCCACGGGAATCCACGTCGTGCTGCCGAGTGGCGTCGGCAACGATCGCTTCGCGAGCAGCGGGCCGCGCTCCTTCAGCGCCTACCAGTCGCTCTTCCCCGGTCGCCCGTGGACGACCTTCCTGCAGGCCTGGGTCTCGTCGGGCGCGACCACGGCGTACACCGACCAGGGGAGCGCCCCGTTCCAGGGCTTCCTGGTGTGGGACTCCGCCTCGGTGCGACTCAAGGCCGACGTGGACCTGTGGGTGCTCGAGCCGAGCGGAGACCTGTACATCCCCTGGCTGGGCACGGTGACGCCCAACGGGACCCTGACCGGTGACTCGTCGGAGAACGGGGCCTGGTACGAGGGCTACCTGACGAACCGCTACGTCCAGAACGGACGGTACAAGCTATACGCCCAGCTCTATGCGGATCCGGCGGACCACCGGCCCCTCTACGACGTGCAGTACCGGTACGGCCTGTCGGGGCAGCTTAGGTCGTTGTACGCCCCCAACTACCGGACGCTGTCGCTGCAGACCTCCTGGCTGGACGACTCGAATCCGACGTTCGCGAAGGTGGAGTCCGGCGCGTATACCGACCTCAAGTATGCGGCGTACCTGGACATCGGGGGTGCGTCGCAGGCGGCGGCCGCGCCGGAAGCGGCATCTCCCGCTCCCCAGGGCGCGCCATCCCTCGAGATCACGCCGCAACAGCTCGAACGGATCCGGCGGGCGCTGGCCGGGCGGCGAGGTGCCGGGCCCGGGGCGGCGCTCCGGGGCACCGGAGCGCCCGCAGGCCTCCTGGAGGTGCGCCGATGAAGAAGGGACGTGTCTGGGCCGCTCTCGCAGCAGCCGTGGTGGCGGCGCACGGGTGCGGGGGCCCCTCCACCGAGGGAACGCAGCCTCCGACCGGTGCGCCGGCGGACTCCCTCCCGCTCGTGACATCGAAGGACTCACTCCCCACCCCTCCGCCGAGTTCCGCCGCGTCCGACACCGTGCCGCGGACCGGGGACGCGCCGCCCCTGGTCCCGCTCGCGGTGATCGTCGCCGGTGACGTCGAGGTGGGCGGGAGCGTGCGCGTGGAAGGCGTGTGCATCGGGTACTCGCGCGTGCAGGCGGTCGGGCCCCAACCCAGGACGCGGAGCGACTGGCAGCTGGTGGACGACAGCGTCGCGGTCTGGGTCGTGGGCTCCTACCCGCAAGGATGCTCGGGCACGGTGCCGTCCCGGTCCGCCGGCATCTACACGATGACGGTGGCGATGGACACGCTTCCCGCGTTGGGGGGCGCGCCCGCGCGGCCCCGTGTGTACCTGATCCACACCCCGATGTAGGCGGGCCGGGCTCCTCAGGGTCACGGTTTCCGCTTGGCAGGAGCGGCAACGGAGGCAATCGCCTCCATCCGCTTGGCCCGTCTCGTCCCATCCGGTTATCGGCTGGCCCTGCTCGCCGGGCTACCCTTCGGGGACCAGCGTGACCCGGGGGGCCTTCCGGCCCCCATCGAATCCCCTGGCGCCCGGGCGGTCCCCCTGAAGGAACCCTTGTGGGCGCCGACGATATAACCTATACGTTATGGCACCGGGATGGCGCAGCGAGGCCCTCCGTTCAAGCTGATTGCGGCCAGGGGCGCCAACGGCCGATGCCCCTTTCTCGAGTGACTTCCAGGCTCGAGGGGCCAATCGAGGAGTTGAGGGAAGGGGCAGGTGAAATCCGGGTCCTCTTTTCTGTGGAACGGCCCGCCGTGGTCCTGCTCCTCCACGGTGGCGAAAGGAAGAAGGGCGACGTGAAGGTCAGCTCCTCCCTTGTCCAAGAGGCAACCGAGCTCCGCGAGGCGTGGGTGGGTGGGCGGAAGGGAGTGGAACTCGATGTGGCCGCGCTGAAGCAGCGGATCAAACGGAAGCGTCTGGAGTGGCCAACGAAATGACAAGCAACGAACCGCGGGATCCTCTGGCAGGGTTGGAAGACGACGTGGGCTTTCAGGTCGCCTTCCTGGAGGAGGACCTCTTGAACCGGGTTGCGTTCCGGGTTCTGCAATACCGAAAGGCAGGGGGTCTCTCCCAGGCCGGCTTGGCGGAGATGATGCAGACCCAGCAGCCCGCAATTGCCCGGATCGAGGCGGGCGAGGCCAACGTGACCCTTCGGACCGTGGCGCAACTCGCGTTCTTCCTCGGGTGCGAGCCGGAGGAGCTGGTCTGCGAGTCGGAGCCTGCGTCCCTGCAGGCGAGATGGCGGCGACACGACGAAACCCGCTGCGGACTCGTGACGTCCCACTCTTGAGGGTTCACGTTTGGTGGGACGGGGGCCAGCCAAGGAGGTGAGGATGGGAGGGTTCGCGCGTTCGGTCCGGCAGTCGCTCCGCTCGCTGGCGAGGAGCCCGGGGTTCACCGTTCCGGCGCTCCTGATCCTGGCCATCGGCATGACCGCCGCCACCGCCATCTTCACGGTGGTGGACTCGATCGTGTTCCGTCCGCTGGACCTCCCCGACTCCGAGCGGCTGGTGCTCGTGTGCGAGGAGCACCCGCGCATGCAGGGGTACTGCAACGCGGCGCCGGGCCAGGTGGAGGACTTCCGCACCTCCATGGGCACGCTCTCGGAGCTGGGCATCGGCCGGACCTGGTCGTACGCCCTCAGCGACCAGGCCGGATCCACCGGCGTGAACGGCGGGCTGGCGAGCGCGGGCTTCCTGCGCGCGCTGGGGGCGCGGCCCGTCCTCGGCAGGCTCTTCGACGACGACGAGCACGGCCCCGCCGACGACAAGGTGGTGCTCCTCTCCCACGCCTTCTGGACCACACGCTACGGCGGCGACCCCTCCGTGGTGGGCTCCACGCTGGAGCTGGACGGCGAGCCCTATGCCGTGGTGGGGGTGCTCCCGGAGGGCTTCGAGGCGCCCTTCGACATGGCGGGCGTCCCCCTCTGGAAGCCTCCCCACTTCGATCCCGCCGACCCGGAGGTGCGGGGGTGGCGGGGGTTCCGCGCGGTGGGGCGCCTGGCTCCGGGGGTGGAGCTGCCCGCGGCGCAGCAGGAGCTCCAGGCGCTCTACGCGGGGATCGCGCGCAGCCACGACGAGGTGAACGACGAATGGCGCCTCCGGGTGTATCCGCTTCTGCGCCAGGTGGTGGGCGACACCCGCCCCGTGCTCCTGGCGTTCCTGGGCGCCGCCGGGCTCCTCCTCGTCATCGTGTGCGCCAACGTGGCCAACCTGCTCCTTGCGAGGGGCCTCGGGCGCCGCCAGGAGCTGGCGGTGCGGGCCGCGCTGGGCGCTGACAGGGCCCGCCTGGTGGGCGGGATCCTGACCGAGAGCCTCGTGCTCGCCTTCGTCGCCACGGCGGGGGCCGCGGTGCTCTCCCTCGGCGCCACCCGGGCCCTCGTGCGCCTGGCACCGCCGGAGATCCCCCGCCTGGACGAGGTGGTTCTGGACGCTCGCGTCCTGGCGTTCGCCGCGCTCCTGTCGGTGGTGGCGACCGCGTTCTTCGCCGTGCTCCCCGCGCTCCGGGTCACCGCCTGGAACCTGGCCGAGACCGTGAAGAGCGGCGGAAGGGGAATGGAGAGCCGCGGCTCCAACCGGCTGCGCGGGGCCCTGGTCGCGGCGGAGCTGGCGCTCTCGGTGGTCCTGCTGGCCTCGGCCGGGCTCCTCACCCGCAGCTTCGCCGCCTACCTGGCGTGGGACCCGGGATTCGACCGCGGGTCACTCCTGGCGGTGAGCGCCTTCGCAAACACATCCAGGTACGACTCCCGTGCCGCCCTCTTCTCCATGTGGCGCCAGGCGGAGCAGCAGGTGGCCGCCGTGCCCGGGGTGGTCTCGGTGGCCACGGCGTCGGCCGGCCCCCTGTTCGGAGGCGGCGACGGTGCCACCCCGTACGCTCCCGAGGGCCGCGAGGAGGCCGGTGAGCTCCCGTCGGTGCGCTGGTACGACGTGGGCCCCGGCTACTTCCGGACCCTCGGCGTGCCGGTGGTGGAGGGTCGGGAGATCACCGACGCGGACGGCCTCGACGTGGCGCCGGTGGCGGTGGTCAACCAGGCCATGGCCCGCGCCGCCTGGCCCGACGCGAGCGCCGTGGGCAGACGCGTGCGCCTCCCCGACCTGGAGATGGAGTTCGACGTGGTGGGCGTCGTGGCCGACGTGCAGCCCCTCACCCCGGGAGCGGTCGCCCCGGCGGAGATCTACTGGTCGAACCGCCAGATGGGGCGGCCCGCGACCTTCTTCCTCGTGCGCGCCGACGGAGATGCGGCGGCTCTCTCCCGGGCCGTCACCGACGCCCTCCTCTCCGTGGATCCCGACCTCTCCCTGGGGACGCCCCGGCCCCTGGCCTCGCAGGAGGCCCGCTCGCTGGTTCGGCCGAGGTTCCAGGCGCTGGTCATCCTTGCGTTCGCCCTGGCAGCGCTGGTCCTGTCGGCTGTCGGGGTGTACGCGGTGGTGTCCTACGGGGTGGCCCGGCGCGTCCGCGAGATGGGGATCAGGATGGCCCTGGGGGCCTCCTCCCCGGAGGTGCTGAGCCTGGTCCTGCGCTCGAATCTGGCGGTCACGCTGGTGGGCGTCGGCCTGGGGGCACTGGGCGCGCTCCTCGCGGGACGTCTCCTCCGCGGGGTGATCCACGGCGTCGGCCCCGCCGACCCGGTCTCCCTGGGAGGAGCCGTGCTGGCGCTCCTCGCCTTGGCCTTCGGCGCGACGCTGGTGCCGGCGCTGCGCGCGACCCGGGCCGATCCCCTGAGGGCGATCCAGGGCGAATAAGCTACCCGTTTCCGTCCTTCAACGCGCTGCCCAGCACGGCCGAGACCAGGGAGATCACGATGCTCCCGAGGATCGCCGCGCCCAGCCCCGACACGGCCAGGTGCTCGGTGAGCCGGGCGGTGATGAGGAGCATGGCCCCGTTCACCACGAATGCGAAAAGGCCGAGGGTGAGGAGGAGGAAGGGGAGGGAGAGGAGGAGCACGAGGGGCTTCAGCAGGGCGTTCACGAGGCCGAAGACCAGCGCCACGAGGAGCACGCTCCACAGCCCACCCGTGAGGGAGATCCCGGGAACCAGCCAGGCGGCCGCCGAGAGGGCCAGGGCGTTCACGAAGAGCCTGACGACGAAGTTCCTCATGGGTAGTCCTCCCGGGCGGCGGGTGCGTTCCCACGTCCCTACGGATCCCGCGGCGCGCAGCTTCACGGACGAAATCAGCCATTCTGGCTGGACACCATGGCCGAATACGACAACATGTCCGTGTCGGCCGCGCGCGCGTGGCCCCTGTCAATGGCAGGAACTCGTTTCTTGCCAATGAGTTGGACATGGTCCGCGGCGATGGCACCACCCTTGCCCATCAGGAGGGTGACAAGAGCAAAGAGGGCTGCGGGGCCCGACCTCTTCCCACCCTCGCGGTGGGAAGAAGCCGAGCGAAGACAGCGAAGCGGATCCCCCCCAGGGCCGGGTCCCGCAGCCCCACGAACACAAGATGAGGGCGCCACGCCCCCCCAAACCCAGGGTGGCCCCTCGGCCCTGCGGGCTCTGCCCGCAGGGCCAGTTCTTTTCCTTCCCGGCTTGCCATCCGGCTCCGGCTCAGCAAGGCTTCGGCCATGTCCTCCTCCGAGCCTGTGATCTCGGTCCTCGTCGCCGACGACGACGAAGACCAGCGCGTCCTCCTCCAGCGGATCCTCCGGGGCGCCGAAGGCGTACGCCACGTGGTCACCACCGTCCCCGACGGGAGATCCGCGTTGGCGGCGCTCCGGGAGCGCGTCTTCGACGTGGCGCTCCTGGATCTGAGCATGCCGGGCCTGGACGGGCTGGAGGTGATGGCCGCGGTGGCCGGAGACCCGGTCCGCCCCCAGGTGATCTTCGTCTCGGGGTACGGGACCGTCGCCACCGCCACGCGGGCGATGAAGCTCGGGGCCTACGATTTCCTCGAGAAGCCGGTGGAGCGGGAGCGCCTGCTCGCCCTCGTCTGGAAGGCGTCGGAAGCCAAGCGGGTCCAGGCCAAGCGCGAGCACCTGGAGGCCGTGGTGAGCCGGGACGCAGCGGGCGTCCACATCGTCACCGCCGACGAGCGCATGAGGCAGGCCCTCGCACTGGTGGCGAAGGTGGCGACCTCGGACGTCTCGGTCCTCGTCATGGGTGAGTCCGGGACCGGGAAGGAGTTGGTCGCCCGCGAGGTGCACCGGCTCTCGGGGCGGCACGAGAACCCCCTGGTGGCGCTGAACTGCGCCTCCGTGTCGGAGAGCCTCGCCGAGTCCGAGCTCTTCGGGCACGAGAAGGGCTCCTTCACGGGTGCGGCCACACGCAAGATCGGGCTGGTGGAGCTGGCCGACGGCGGCACGCTCTTCCTCGACGAGATCGGCGACCTGGCGCTCCCGCTCCAGGCGAAGCTCCTCCGCACCCTGGAGTCGCGCAGCTGCCGGAGGGTGGGCGGCCTGAAGGAGATCCCCGCCGACTTCCGCCTCGTGTCCGCCACCAACCGGCCGCTCCAGGAGCTGGTGGAGCGCGGGCGCTTCCGCGGCGACCTCTACTACCGGATCAACGCCGTGGTCCTGGAGCTGCCGCCCCTACGGGAGCGCACGGGGGACATCCTCCTCCTGGTCCGCCACTTCCTGGACGGGTTCCGGCCCGCGGAGGCCGGGTCGTGGACGCTCACGCCCGAGGCCGTTGCGGCGCTGCAGGCCTATCCCTGGCCCGGCAACATCCGGGAGCTGCGCAACGTGGTGGAGCGTGCGGCGCTCCTCTGCCGGGACCACACCATCCTGCCCGAGGACCTGGGGTCCTCCCTGGGCCAGGGCGGCGCGGCGGTCCCCTCGCCTTCCCCCGCTCCGGGGGGGCTACCCTCGCTGAACCTGGACGAGCTGGAGCGGTTGGCCGTGTCTGCGGCGCTGGAGCGGACCGGGTGGCACCAGGGGAAGGCCGCCGAGCTCCTGGGGATCTCCGAGCGGACGCTGCATCGGAAGATCCGGGG
>JBFYZE010000206.1:0-4149 GCA_041309665.1 Gemmatimonadales bacterium
TCTCCAGTACTGGCCCGCCCCGGCGAGATCTCCTCCGTAGTACGCCACCGTGCCCAGGTCCTGCAGGATGTTGGCCACCATGTCCTGATCCGCACCCAGGAGCCCTTCCTCGATCACGAGCGCCCGCCGCAACAGCGTGTCGGCCTGCTCGTGGCGCCCCCGGGCCAGCACGGTGGCTCCCAGTGCGTGCAGGGTATGCGCCACCTCCTCGTCCGACGAGCCGAGCGCGGCTTCGTGGATGTCCAGGGCCCGTCGCAGGCTCCCCTCCGATTCCTCCAGGTCCCCCCGGTTGCGCTGGAGCACCCCCAGCCGGCGCAAGCTCTCGGCGATCTCCGGGCTCCCCTCCGGGAGCGCCTCCTCCCGCAGGGCCAGGGCCCGCCCCAGGAGCGGGAGCGCCTCGTCGTAGAGCCCGAGCCCCTGGTAGACCGTCCCCATCGCCGCCAGCAGTCGCGCCTGCACCACGGGCTCGTCCCTCAACTCCTGGCCCACACGGCGCGCGCCCCTGTCCAGGATCTCCCGCGCCGTGACCGCGCCCCCCCGCGCTTCCGCCGGGTCGCTGACCTCGAACAGCTCCACGAGGAAGTCCGCCACCCTCCTGGCGGTGCGCGCCTCCACCTCGGCCTGCGCCCGCGCCGCCTGGGCCGCCGCCTCCGCCTTGCGGGCGCGGAGCATGCCCACCGTCGTCGCCACGCTCCCCGCCACGAGAGCAAGGAGCGCGACCGCCACCGCCGCCGTCGCCGTTCGATGGCGCCGGACGAGCTTTCCCACGCGGTAGGCGGCCGAAGGCGCGCGGGCCAGGATGGGCTCGTCCTCCAGCACCCGCCGCAGGTCCATGGCAAGCCCGTTCGTGGTCTCGTAGCGGCGAGCCCGGTCCTTTTCGATGGCCTTCATCACGACCCACTGGAGATCGCCCTCCAGCGCCCGCCGGAGCCCCGTCGGGGTGGTCCCCCGCGCCCCTGCCACCCGCTCGATCCCTTCCCCCACCCCCAGGCGCGCCCCGGGGAGGGGCGCCGCCGCATCGCGGGAGACGAGGCGGGCCAGAAACTGGGGTACCCCGACCTCCTGCGGATCCAGGGGAACGCGCCCCACCAGGATCTCGTACAGCATGACGCCCAGGGAGTAGATGTCCGATCGGGTGTCCACGTCCAGCTGGTTCCCCTCGGCCTGCTCCGGGCTCATGTAGGCGAGGGTGCCCAGGGCGACACCGAGGGTGGTCAGGCCAGGCGAGTCGCTGAGATGGTGCCCCGTGGCCTTGGCGACGCCGAAGTCGATGACCTTGGGCACGGCCTGGCCGTCCTGCTCGGCCACCAGGACGTTCGAGGGCTTCAGGTCGCGGTGGATGAGCCCCTTCTGGTGGGCATGCTGGACCGCCTGGCAAAGCTGGATGAAGAGTTCCACGCGCTCGCGCACGGTGAGCCTGAACCGGTCGCAGTACTCGTCGATGCGAACGCCCCGGACGAGCTCCATGACGAAGTACGGGCGCCCGTCCTCGGCGACCCCGGCGTCCAGGACCCTGGCGATCCCCGGGTGGTCCATCACGGCGAGGGCGTGCCGCTCGGCCTCGAAGCGGGCCACCACCTCGCGGGAGTCCATGCCGGGCCTCATCATCTTGAGCGCGACACGCCGTCGGACCGGGTGGAGCTGCTCGGCGGCGTAGACCACGCCCATCCCCCCCTCGCCCACGACGTGGACGATGTGGTACGGTCCCACCACGGTGGGGTGCTCGGGCCGGGCAGGGTCGTGCTGGGGCATGGGGTGCATCCTGGGAGGGTGAGGAAGCGGGTACTATGCGCTCCGCGTGTGCGGGGCGCGAGCCTTTTCGCACCCCCGTCGGCTCGGGCGTCCCGGATTCAGCGCCGGGATGCAGCGTCGCCGGAGACCAGCACGACCATGCCCACCCCCGCCGTGCTCTGCGTCTCCGGCGGGCGCTCGGCGGGCTCGGTGACGCGGGCGGACACGTAGCCCTCGCGCCCGTCGGCGAGGCGGACACGGTACCACGCACCGGATCCGCCCCAGACGCGGAGAGGCGTACGCGGCGCCAACCCCAGAGGCGCCTCCGACAGGTCGCTGGGGGAACTGCGCAGCGGCACGGCGTCGTCCGTCACACGCACCCACCCGCCCAGGCGCTCCAGATCGGCGGCGAGGCGCTCGAGGACGCCCCGCGGCCGGCGCAGGAAGGGAGCGGGATCCACGGGCCCCTCTCCCCGGCGGTACAGGCCGAAGTGGAGGTGGGGGGGCGTGGAGCGCGCGTTCCCCGTGTTCCCCACGAAGCCCAGGGTGTCCCCTACGTCGACCTCCGCATCGGGGAGCACGGCCTGGCTGTCGAGGTGCGCGAAGTACAGGTTGGCGTTGCGCGCCGGGTCCCGCACCCACACCACCTTCCCGCCCAGGTTGGTGACCTGCACCCGGCTCACCACGCCGGCGGCGGCGGCCAGCACCGGTGTTCCGCGGGGAGCGAAGATGTCCACCCCATGGTGGCTCCGCCGCCCGCCGTCCCGGGCGGATCCGAAGCCGCTGTGGATGGCGTCCTCGCCGTGGCCCTCCACGGGGAAGGCGAGCTGGGCCTCCAGCCGGAGAACGACCCGGTAGCGCCCGCCGCGGAGGAGCTCGGGCTGCACGCGCAGGATGTACTCCCCCTCCCGCCAGGGCTCGTAACGGAACTCCCCGGGCACCGTGTCCACGGACAGAACGGGGCGGAGGGGATCCGCGGGCTCCTCGGGGACCCGGAAGAGGTCCACGAAGACCCTGGCGTTCGCGTCCGTCCCCAGGGTCACCTCACCGCTGAGACGCTGGCCGCGCCCGATGCGGAGGCGGTACCCCATGGCCACGGCCTCGTCAGGGGCGATGAACCCTTCCTCCTGGAAGGGGAGCTGAACCAGGGGCGCCCCCTCGACGGCGCGCAGGCTCACGGCGATCCAGTCGCGCACGAGCGCCGTCGGGGCCAGCCCGGCGTCGGCCAGGGCTGCGAGGTACGCCTCGTGGGGCGTCCGGTCGCGGTAGTGGTCCTGGACCTGCTCCACGCGCTCGCAGGACGAGAGGAGCGCGCTCGCGAGGAGGAGGGCGGCGACGGCGGGGCGGGATCGGCGCATGGTGGAAGGTGGGGGCCTCCGCGGCGGGTCGGCAACGGGAGCAGGCTGCGGAGTCGGAGCGGGGGCGGTGCGGGATCGGCGCAGGGTCGGCGCGGGGTCGGGCGCAGGGCCGGCGCTGGGCTCTCCCCCTGTTTCCTACCTCGCGGCATGCGGAATGCGGGGCCGATGGGGAGCGAACGCCGGCACCCTATCCGGCCGCCTCAAGGGCCCGGAAGCAGACGTCGCTGGGGATGTCGTCCTCCCGCTTCCACCGAGCTCCGGCCGTGCGCCAGTCGGGCTCGACCCCGCGGCGGCGGTTCGCCTCGACCAGGGCCCGCACCGGGTGCTCGGGCAGCTCCGGGACCCTCGGGCGCGCGTCGTAGTGCGTCCCGCCCCGGGGATCCACGAACACCGGCATGCCGTCGCTCGCCCGGATCACGCGCCATCCGCCCTCGTGGACGAGGCGGTGGTGGTGTTTGCAGAGAGGGGTCGTGTTGGTGAGGCTGGTCTCCCCGCCGTCGGCCCAGTGCTTCACGTGGTGGGCGTCGGTGAACCGGGAGCCACACCCCGGGAAGCGGCACCCGCGGTCCCGGGCCTCCAGCGCCCGGCGGAGCGCCGGCGGAACGGTGCGCGTCCGGCGGCCCACGTCGAGCACCGACCCGTCGGGCGCGTGGGTGATCCGGACCAGGGCGGCGTCGCAGGACAGCCTCCGGGACGTTTCAGCTGAAACGAGCGGCCCATCAGGTGACGCGCGTAGCGCAGCAGAGTGGGCACCCGCGAGTTGATCAAGCGAAGCGAGATAAACGCGTGTGCCGTCCTCCAGCTCAGAGCGACCCGAGCCGCCAGCATCGGCCGTCGGGGCGTCTGCCGCGCCGCGCGTGGGGGCAGGCGTGCCGCCGTCCTCCCGGAGCGTGTCCATGTCCACGTGCAGCACCACCTGGTAGCGTGCCGCCCGCGTACCGCTGATGGGGGCCGCGTCCCCGCCTTCGGTGGGCTCCGCGCCGCCCGGCTGGCCGCCACCCATCCGCCCACCGAACCCCGCCGCCATCGCCCGCTCGGCCAGGAGCGCGAGGGCGTCCGC
>JBFYZE010000207.1:0-11163 GCA_041309665.1 Gemmatimonadales bacterium
GCTCATCGCATCGATCACCACCCCTTGCACTGTCCCCACCTGCTGCGCGCCGGCAGGGAGCGCGTGCGCCCCCGTCAGCACGAGCGATGCGATGGCCCATAGGGTGAGCCGAAAGCCGATCCTTGAAGCCATGGCATTTCTCCAAATGGGTTCTCTTGGCCAGTCTGTCACATCATCCGAGGCCGCGCTCCGCGGGGGCAGATGCGCGGATGACAACACGGATCTTGGACCAGATCCACCTCCGGGTTGTGGGGTACGTGTCTCTACGCGTAGAGACGAGGCCATTCGCGGTCCGTGGTGGCGGGGCGTCATCCTCCGTGCTTTGGGGTGATATTACACCAGGGGCCCGCCAAAGACGGGCCTCCGGGAAGCCTGGATCAGGCCTTAAGCGCCAATATACGGCCCCGGGGAAGGTCGTGCGACACTATTCGGCCCCCAGGAGCAGGCCCCGGAGGCAGAAGCTCGAAACGCGGGCGTTGACGCCCTGTCCGGGGCGGCGTAGGCTTGCCGGAGGCACCCCCCACGCGCTTGGACCGACCCGCGCTGCGGGCCGGAGGGGGGTGTTTTGCGCTTGGTGCCCGGTGATTCCTGATGCGGCCAGATCCCGATGATGGGGAGGTTCGGCGGTGAGGTACGAACAGCGTCGGCACCTGGGCGTCCTCACGATCTGCCTCGCCTTGTTCCCCGAAGCGGCCCGTTCGCAGACGGTTCAAGGGCGCGTGGTCGAGGAGGCATCCCGGACCACGGTCGAAGGCGCCATGGTCGAGCTGATCGGGGCGGATGGGGTCCCCGCCGCCCAGGCGCTCACCGACACCGCAGGGGTGTTCAGCGTCCGGGCGGGTGGGGCTGGGGTCTTCCAGATTCGACTGTCCCACCCCTCTTTCACCACGCTGAGCTCGGATACCATACCGCTGGGGCCAGGAGAGGTCGTCAGCGTCGAGCTACGGATGGGTCAGCGGGTGATCCCGCTTGAACCTCTCGTGGTCACCGCACAGAGCCACGCACGCCTCGGGGGGTTCTACGACCGGCTTCGCCAACCCGGCTTCGGACGGTTCCTTACCCGCACCGACATCGATGCGCGCAGGCCGGTCAACCGCACCACGGACCTGCTCCGGGACCAGATCGGTGTGGAAATCGTCCCGGTCCGTGTGCGGGGCGGGATCACCGGCCAGATGATCCTGACGCGCTCCTTGATGGGCCGGTGCCAGCCGACCATCGTGCTCGACGGGGCACCTCTCCGCCAACTCCCCGAGAGCGGCATCGACGACTTCCTCAAGCCGGACATGCTCGAGGGCGTGGAGATCTACATGAGCGGCGCAACGGCTCCGCCCCACCTCACGGTGGCCTCGAATGCCTGTGGCGTGATCGTATTCTGGACCCGGACCGGGAGTGGCGAGGGGGGCGAGCTGACCCTGAAGCGCGTCCTCACGGCACTGGGGCTCCTCGCCGGCCTGGTCGTGTCCATTCTCGTGGGATGGTGATCCGGGCGACCCGCTCAGCCCTTCACCTTCACGAAGTCCGCCACACCCTCGAGGAGCCGGTCCACCTCCTCCTCGGTGGTGTAGGCCATGCAGCCCGCCCGCACCAGCGGTCCGGAGAGCCCGAGGTCCCCTGGGACGTTGGCCGCGTAGAAGGCCCCGGACGACAGGAAGAGCCCGAAGCGCGTCCACAGGTGCTCGGCCACGGTGCGGCCGTGGTGCCCGTCCACGACGAACGAGATCGTGGGCGTGCGCGGCCTCCCGGGGGGCGGGCCGAAGAGCCGCACCTTCGGAATGGAGGCGAGCCCCCGCCACATCCGGGTGATGAGCTCGTCGCTGCGCTGGTGCAACCCCTCGTAGGCATGCTCCAGCCGCTCCCGCCGGGTCTCCCCCTCCGCCGCCAGCCCCGCGAGGAAGTCCACGGTGGCGGTCATCCCCGGCATGTCCTCGTGGGATGCGGTTCCGGTCTCGAAGCGCTCCGGGGCCGCCTGGGGCGCGCACGACAGGCGCGGGGGATCCAGCTCGTCCATGAGTTCCTTGGCGCAGTACAGGACGCCGGCGTGGGGCCCGTAGAACTTGTACGGGGAGCACGCCAGGAAGTCGCACCCCATGGCCCGGGCGGAGGGGAGCACGTGGGTCACCGAGTGCACGCCGTCCACGAAGGTGAGGGCGCCCACGGACTTCGCCCTCGCCAGCAGGGGCGGCAGGTCGGTGAGGGTCCCCAGGGCGTTGGACGCCCACCCGAGCGCCACCAGCTTCGTGCGGCTGGAGAGGAGCTTCTCGTAGGCGTCCGTGTCCAGGGTGCCGTCCTCGGGGTGGAAGGGCACCTCCTTCACCACCACCCCACGGTCCTGCTCCAGCGACTTCCAGGGCGACACGTTCCCGAAGTGGTCCAGGCGGGTGACGATGATCTCGTCCCCGGGGCCGAAGCGGCGCCCGAGCGTGCGGCTGAGGTGGAACGTCAGGCTGGTCATGTTGGGCCCGAAGGCCACGTCCCCCGGCTCGCACCCCAGGAGGTCGGCCATGGCCTGCCTGGCCCGGGCCACCATCTCGTCGGTCTCGGCGCTGGTGGGAAAGCCCCAGCCCCGGTTGCCGGTGTGGTGGTAGAAGTAGTCCACGATCGCGTCCACCACCGACCTGGGGACCTGCGTCCCCCCGGGTCCGTCGAAGTAGCCGACGGGGTACCCGGCGTGGATGCGCTCGAGGGAGGGGAAGAGCGCGCGGATCTCCTTTACGGAGGCCACGCGCGGCTCGGTCAGCGTCGCCATTTCGTATGCACCTCTATGGTTCAACGGCCGTCCGGCGGCTCAGCGGCCTTCCGGCGTGCCGTAGGGATAGAACTGCTTCAGGTCCACGTGCTCGTAGGGGAGCGCGTCCAGGTAGGTGGTGCCGATGAAGGGGCCGGGGGCCTCCACCACCACGATGGTCTTGGCGAAGCCGGTTTCGTCGAAGCCTCCGCGGAAATGGACGCGGCTCTTGAGCACGAACACGTCGTAGTCCGCCGGGTCCACGGTACCGAACTTGAAGCGACCCGGGCTGGTGATCTGGGTGTAGGTCGGGGTGAGGATGATCAGGTTGTCCCCCTCGAAGGCGATGGCGACGGTGTAGTCGTAGCCTGCCCAGGGGCCGACGTACTTCACCGTGCCCCGGATGGGGCCGTAGGGCTCGCCGCCGGACTCGGTGAAGCCGCCGACGCCCACCTCGACGGGATCGCCCTCCTTGGCGCCGGCCGCCTGCAGCGTCTCCAGCGTCGCCGGCGAGGTGATGGCGCCGTAGAGCACCTTCTTGATCCCCGCCGCCTGGAAGGCCCGCAGGATGTGGGTGGCGTCGCCCATGCGGTCCGAGTGGTCGCCCACCGCGACGGGCACCTTACCCGCCGCGACGGCGGCCTTCACGATGCGCGCGGCTTCGTCGGGCAGGGGGAGCTTCTGGTTGGCGAAGGTCTCCCGCACCCGCCAGATGTAGTCGGCCATGTCCTGGGCGATGCTGTCGGCCAGAGCCTGGTCGTCGTTGGTCATGACCTCCACCGTGGCGCCCACGTCCGGGACGTCCGACCAGGGGAACCCATAGAATACGCTCACGAACACGTCGGTCTCCCGGGCCTCCCAGCGCGTCGCGCGCTCCATGATCTCCAGGGAGGGCGATCCCCCGGTCCACTGGTACACGGTGGGGGTGATGACCCCCGTCCTGCGCGTGGCCGTGGTGGGCTTGTAGGTGCCCTTCAGGGTCCGGTGCAGCGCCCGCGCGGCCCTTTCCCCCTGCTGCCCGGCATCGAAGTGGGGGTAGTGCTTCGTGGTCATGGCGAAGTTCGCGTGCTTCAGGAACTCCTCGTCCTCGTTCCCGTGGAGGTCGAAGGTGGCCACGATGGGCACGTCTGGCCCCACCACCTCGCGGAACCGCTTCGCCATCTCCGCCTCGGGACGGGGGACGTCGCGCACGCTCATGGCCCCGTGCAGCGCCAGGTAGACGCCGTCCACGGGCAGCTGGGCCTTCAGCTCCTCGAGCATGACGTTCAGGAAGTGGTCGAAGGTCTCCTTGGTGTTCCAGCTCCGCGACGAGCCCCCGAACACGTTGTCGGGCGAAGTGAGGCCGATGAGCTCCATGTCGCCGTAGTCCCGGGCCTGGCGCACGAACCCGGCGATGTAGCCGTCGGACTCCAAGAGGGCCTCGCCGGAGACAGGGGGACCCGCCTTCATCCAGTCCTCGATGGTGACGTCACCCCCCGGGCAGAACGTGCACGTCTCGTGCTGGAACTTCATGACCGCGACCCGGAACGTGGGCCGGGAAGCCTCGTCCTGGGGAGCGCAGGCCGAGAGCAGCAGGGCGATGGCGAAAGATGCGGAACGCAGCCGCATAGGACCTCCTGGATATCTGGAACGGGACGACTCCGAACGACCGCCGGCAGCGCCGGACCATCCTGGAATCCGGCGCTCCCGAAGAGACCTTCGACGGCCTTGAAAAGGCGCCTCCGCGGCCCCCCCCGCAAGGTCGTGGACTGGCGGGGGTTCTCCCCACAGATTGGTGGTGGTTCTCCCGACAGATAGTCGGCACGACCTTGGCGTACTTAATCGTGAAAAATGGTGCGAGGCGACCCCGGCCCACCTGCCCGCCCTCGGGGTTCCTCAGAGCTTGTGTTCCTCGCCGGAGCCGGCATGAGCAGCGTACAAGCAGCCGAGTTTCTCAAGACTGTGGAGCGCCACGGGCGGTCCAGGACCGCCCTCATGGACATCCTCAGGGACATCCAGAGCGACCACAGCAGTGTCTCCCCTCAAGCCATCACCCTGGTAGCGAAGGAGCTGGGGATCCCCCGCTGGGAGGTCTCGTCCTTCGTCGCCTTCTACGACTTCCTCACGCCGGAGCCCACGGGACGGGTCGTCATCAGGGTCTGCGACGACGTCGTGGACCGGATGAAGGGGTACTCCAGGGTCATGGATTCCTTCCGCCAGGCCCTCGACATACGTCCGGGTGAGACCACTTCGGACGGCCTGGTCACCCTGACCACCGCTCCGTGCATCGGGATGTGCGACCAGGCCCCCGCGGCGCTGGTCAACGACGTCCCGGTGACGGATCTGGCCACCGACAAGGTCTGGCAGGTCGTCCGGGAGCTGAAGGCTCACGGTGACCCCATGCGCCTCGTGAAGACCCTGGGGGACGGGAACAACGCCCACCCCCTGGTCCACTCCATGGTGCGCAACAACCTCCACGTGGCGGGACTGCTCTTCAGCCCCCAGGTGCCGCCCCAGGCGCTGCGCCGGGCGGTGTCGCTGCACCCCGCGGAGGTCATCCGGGCCATCAAGACCGCCCGCCTGCGCGGGCGGGGCGGCGCGGGCTTCCCCACCGGGATGAAGCTCGAGTTCGCCCGCTCCGCGCCAGGGACCTGGAAGTTCGTGTTCTGCAACGCCGACGAGGGCGAGCCGGGCACCTTCAAGGACCGCGTGCTCCTCACCGAGCGGCCGGACCGGGTGTTCGCCGGGCTCACCATCGCCGGGTACGCCGTGGGCGCCAAGGAAGGGATCGTGTACCTCCGCGGCGAGTACGCCTACCTCCGGCCCTTCCTCGAAGGAGTGCTGGAGCGGCGTCGCGCCGACGGACTGCTGGGCAAGGACGTGGCCGGCAAGAAGGGATTCGACTTCGACATCCGCATCCAGATGGGCGCCGGCGCCTACGTCTGCGGCGAGGAGTCGTCGCTCCTCAACTCCGCCGAGGGGCGCGCCGGAGACCCCCGGAACCGTCCGCCCTTCCCCGCCCAACGCGGGTTCCTGGCGTCGCCCACGGTCGTGAACAACGTCGAGACGCTGGCGTGCATCACCAAGATCCTGGAGGAGGGTCCGACCTCCTTCACCGCGTACGGCACGCAGCAGAGCACGGGCACCAAGCTCCTCTCCGTATCCGGGGACTGCTTGATGCCGGGCACCTTCGAGTTGCCCTTCGGCACCAGCATCCGCGAGCTCCTCGACAAGGCGGGTGCCTCGGACGCCCAGGCCGTGCAGGTGGGCGGACCGTCCGGGCGCCTGATCGGGCCGAAGGAGTACGACCGCAAGATCTGCTTCGACGACCTTGCCACGGGAGGCGCGGTGGTGACCTTCGGGCCGGACCGCGATCTGCTGACGGTGGTCCGGGCCTATCAGGCGTTCTTCAGCCACGAGAGCTGCGGGTACTGCACGCCGTGCCGCGCGGGGAACGGAATCCTGGAGAAGTACCTGGACCGCGTCCTCACGGGGCAGGGCGAGCCTGCCGACCTCCGCGCGATGGAGCGGGCCGCCAAGACCATGAAGCGCATGAGCCGGTGCGGCCTGGGGCAGACCGCGTGCAACCCCGTGCTCACCTCGATGGAGAACTTCCCCGAGCTCTACCGGGACGCGGTGGCCGAGCATCCGGAAGGGTTCCGTCGCTCGTTCGACCTCACGTCGGCCGTAGCAGGTCACGAGGCGCTCCGCCGGGCCGCGCAGCCCGACCAGGAGCAGCCGGAACGGGCGGACTAGGAGACGTGCAATGACGAAGCCGGTGAACTTCACGCTCGACGGCCGGACCATTGAGGCCGAAGCGGGCCAGACCATCCTCGAAGCCGCCGACGCGGCAGGGGTCTACATCCCCCGGCTCTGCCACATGCCCGGCCTGGTGCCCTGGGGCGGGTGCCGCGTGTGCACGGTGCTCGTGAACGGGCGCCCCACCGCCGCGTGCGTCCAGCCCGCCACCACCGGGATGTTCGTGGAGAGCGAGACCGACGAGCTCAGGGACCTCCGCCGTTCCGTGGTGGAGATGCTGTTCGTCGAGGGGAACCACTTCTGCATGTTCTGCGAGAAGAGCGGGAACTGCGAGCTGCAGGCCCTGGCCTACCGCCTGGGCATCACGGCGCCCGAGTACCCCTACGAATACCCCGAGCGGACGGTGGACGCCTCCCACCCGGACATCCTGGTGGACCACAACCGCTGCATCATGTGCACCCGGTGCGTGCGGACCTCCCGGGACCTGGACGGCACGACCGTCTTCGGGTACGAGGGCCGCTCGGGCCACCGCCGCATCACGGTGAACACCGAGGCCCGACTCTCGGACACCAACGCCGACGTCACCGATCGGGCCGTCGGCGTCTGCCCGGTGGGCGCGCTGCTCCCCAAGCGCCGGGGATACGCGGTGCCCGTGGGGCAGCGGCTCTACGACCATCAGCCCATCGGCTCGGACATCGAGGGCAAGTGACCATGGCCAAGAAGCGCATCGCCACCACGTCCCTTGCCGGCTGCTTCGGGTGCCACATGTCCATCCTGGACATCGATGAGCGCATCCTGCAGCTGGCCGAGCTGGTCGACTTCGACCGCTCTCCCATCGACGACATCAAGCACATCTCGCAGCGGTGCGACGTCGGCATCATCGAGGGGGGGTGCTGCAACGCGGAGAACGTCGAGACCCTGAGGGAGTTCCGCAGGAACTGCGACGTCATCATCGCCCTGGGGGACTGCGCCACCATGGGCGGTATCCCGGCGCTCCGGAACCTGGTGCCGCTGAAGGAATGCCTCGACGAGGCGTACCGCAACGGGCCTTCGGTGTACAACCCCAGCAACCGCATCCCGGACGACCCGGAGATCCCCCTGATCCTGGACAGGGTCTACCCGTGCCACGAGGTGGTGAAGGTAGACTACTTCCTTCCCGGATGCCCCCCTCCAGCTGAGACCATCTGGCAGGCCCTTGTGGCCCTCCTGACGGGACAGCCCGCGAATCTTCCTTATGAGCTCATCAAGTATGACTGAGCGTACACGGCGCATCGTCATCGAGCCGGTGACCCGCGTCGAGGGTCACGGCAAGGTCACCATCCACCTGGACGAGGCCGGGAAGGTTGACGAAGCCCGCCTCCACATCGTGGAGTTCCGCGGCTTCGAGCGGTTCATCCAGGGGCGTCCCTTCTGGGAGATGCCCGTGGCCGTGCAACGGCTGTGCGGGATCTGCCCGGTGAGCCACCACCTGTGCGCGGCCAAGGCCGTGGACCGGATCGTGGGGGGCGAGAAGCTCACCCCCACCGCCGAGAAGATGCGGCGGCTCATGCACTACGGGCAGTTCTTCCAGTCCCACTCCCTGCACTTCTTCCATCTGTGCTCCCCCGACCTCCTCTTCGGGTTCGAGTCGGACCCGCTCCAGCGCAACGTGCTGGCCGTCGCCGCCAAGCACCCCGAGCTGGCGCGCCAGGGGATCATGATGCGGAAGTGGGGGCAGGAGATCATCAAGGCCACGGCCGGAAAGAAGATCCACGGGACCGGCGCCATCCCCGGGGGGATCAACAAGAATCTCTCCCCCGAAGAGCGCGACGCCCTCCTGGCCGAGTGGCCCCAGATGCTCCTGTGGGCCCAGTCCGGCCTGGCCCTGGCCCGGGACTACACGCTCGGGCACCTCAGGGAGCTGGCGGACTTCGGCTCGTTCGAGTCCAACTTCCTGAGCATCGTGCGGCCCGACGGCGCCCTGGACATCTACGACGGCGTGCTCCGGGCCATCGACGCCGACGGCAAGATCATCTTCGACCAGGTGGACAACCAGGCATACCTGGACTACATCGCCGAGGAAGTCCGGCCCTGGACGTACATGAAGTTCCCCTTCATCCGGTCCCTGGGCCCCGCGAAGGGCTGGTACCGGGTCGGCCCGCTGGCGCGGATCAACACCTGCGACTTCATCGACACGCCCCTGGCCGAGGAAGCCCGGAAGGAGTTCAAGACCCTGGGCGGCGGCCGGCCGGTGCACGTGTCCATGGCGTACCACTGGTGCCGCATGATCGAGATCCTCCACTGCGTGGAGAAGATCGGGCAGCTGCTCCGGGATCCCGACCTGCAGGGCACCGACCTGGTGGCCCCGGCGGGTGAGCGCCGTAGCGAGGGCGTGGGGATCCTTGAAGCTCCGCGGGGTACCCTGTTCCACCACTACCGGGTCGGGGAAGACGACCTGGTGACCATGTGCAACCTCATCGTCTCCACCACCAACAACAACGAGCCCATGAACCGGGCCGTCACGGGCGTCGCCAAGAAGGTCATGAGTGGCCAGGCGACGATCACCGAGGGTATGATGAACCAGGTGGAGGTGGTGATCCGGGCTTACGACCCGTGCCTGTCGTGCGCCACGCATGCCATGGGGCAGATGCCCATGGTCGTGGAGCTTATGGACCACGCGGGAAACCTCGTTCACCGGTACGTGAAGCATGACGGACCCTGTGCCCCGAACGAGGAGGCGTGATGCCAGGTACCAAGGTGCTGGTGGTCGGCTACGGGAACCCCGACCGTTGTGACGACGGCCTGGGCATGGCATTGGCCGAGCGCGTCCGGGCGCTGGACATCCCGGGCGTGGACGTCGAGGTCAAGTACCAGCTCAACGTCGAGGACGCCGACCTGGTGGCCAAGCACGACGTGGTGCTGTTCCTGGACGCCTGCCTGTGCGCCCCGCCCCCCTTCCTCCTGAGAGAGGTGGAGGCCCGGGCGGGGACGCTGGAGTTCACCACGCACTCCCTGGCACCCGAGGGTGTGTTGGGCCTGGCCCAGGACGTGTTCAGGGCTCCTACGAAGGGCTATGCGCTGGCGGTGCGTGGGTACGACTTCCACGACGTCGGCGACCAGATCAGCAAGGACGCCGCCAAGAACCTGGAAGCGGCACTCTCGTTCCTCGTGGGTGCGCTACAGCCCGGCGGAAGCCTGCATCCCATGGAGGTGGACGCGTGACCCAGACCGGTAAGCACCGGATCCTCTACGTCGAGGACGACCCCGACTACCGCGAGGCAGTGCGGGCCATCCTGGAGGCCGCAGGCTACGAGGTGGTGGAGGCGGTCTCCGCCGAGGAGGGACTGGCTGCGTTCCACGAGTGCGCTCCCGACGCCGCCCTCGTGGACCTGATGATGGAAGAGGTGGACGCCGGCATGACCTTGACGAAGGAGCTCAGGGCGGCCGGCGCCTCGATCCCCGTGTTCCTCCTCTCGTCGGTGGGCGATGCCCTCTCGCTGGAGCGCGCCACCGAGGAGCTCGGCGTCGCCGCCATCCTGCAGAAGCCCATCCGCGCGGAAACGCTCGTGGGCATCCTGCGCTCCAGACTCGGCTGAAACGTGAGGGGCGCCCCTCGGGCGCCCCTCCGGCAGCTGCCTGAGCCCGGTACCCGGGCTCCCGGCGATGTGTCAGGACGGCTTCGGCACTCCATGCTCCGCTGACGGCAGCTCGAGCCAGAACGTGCTCCCCACCCCGGGCCGGGAATCCACGCCCACCCGACCCCCGTGCGACTCCAGGATCCTGCGCGTGATGGACAGTCCGAGCCCGCTGCTGGCCGGGTGCTCGGGCCCTGCCGCCCGCTGGGTGCCCTTGGAGAACTCCTGGAAGAGGCGGGGAACCTCTTCGGCGGGGATCCCCGGTCCGCGGTCCCGGACCTCCACGCGGGCCCACCGCCCCCGGTCCACGATGAGCGCCTTGGTCTCCATCGTCACGAGCCCGCTCCGCGGCGCATACTTGATGGCGTTGGTCACGTAGTTCACCACCGCCTCGCGCAGGAGCCGGCGGATGCCGCGCACCTCGGGCACGTGCTCCCCTTCCTTCACCGTCAACTCCAACCCCGCCGCGCGGGCTTGCTCGCCGTAGTCCTCCACCACGTCGTGCAACACGTCCGAGAGGCGCACGACCTCGGCGCTGCGTTCCACGTCCTCGGTCTCCAGCTGGCCGAGCACCTGGAGGTCCCGCAGCATCTCCTGCATCCCCTCCATGCGCCGTCCTATGCGCAGGGCCCAGTCCTGCTGCTGCGGGTTGAGGGGCCCCGCCATCCCCGACACCAGGCTCTCCATGAGCATCTGGGAGGCGCCCACCGGCGAGCGGAGGTTGTGGATGGCCACGCGCAGGAACTCCCTGCGCAGACGGGAGAGCTGGTCCAGGCGCTGGTTCTTCGCGAGCAGCTCGCGCTCGCCATGACGGAGCCTCTCCACCAGCGAGATCATGAGCCCGTCGATGAGGAGGAAGAGGACCCCGTAGACGAGGGCGATCGCGAAGGCGGTGATGTCGTCCAGGGGCGTCGCGTAGGCCTGCGACCGGACGGCGGTGGCCGGAGCCCAGCCCATCATCTCCCCGTACGCCTGGGCGCAGATCAGAATGAAGGCGCCCACCGACACGGAGATGGCCTCGTCCCGGCTCAGGAGCAGGTTGGCCAGCACCACGTGGAGCAGATAGAAGCCCATGATGGGCGAGCG
>JBFYZE010000208.1:0-4575 GCA_041309665.1 Gemmatimonadales bacterium
AACATCCCCAACAACCCGCGATGGCTCTGGGAAGCCGTGGCGGTCCACGAGGCGGGTGCGGCGCCCGACCTGGGCACGTGGACCGACGCCGACCTCGCCTTCCCCGGCCTCCCGGCCCTGAACCAGTAAGACTCGCCCCTTCCCTACCGATGGGGCTTTCACGTGGCGCAGGCCGTGATCGCGCGGTGGAGCGACGACGGGCATCTCTCGCTCATCCGCGCCAACGGGGACCTGCGGGGCGCTCTGGGGACCACGGAGCCCGCGTTCGGGGCGTACGTCGAGGAGTTCGTCCGGGGCGTTGCCGGGCGCCGGTAGCTGAGTCGCCCGGTGCCCGCTGAGGGGCCGACCCGGGAGGATCCCTCGGTCACCCAACGCGCGCGCTCCCCGCGCTCCTCTCCGACGAGCCTCCGCCGTGGCCTCTGCTGGCGGACCACAAGGGCCGCTACCTGGTGCCTCGCGAGAACGGCACGCTCCTGGTCGGCAGCGCCATGGAGGAGGCGGGCTTCGACGACGGGGTAACCGACGCCGCCCGGACCTACCTCACCGAGGTCGCCCTGGAGCTCTTCCCGGGGCTGGAGAACGCCCGCGTGGTGGAGCGCTGGGCCGGCCTGCGCCCCATGACCCCCGCCTGCACGTACGCCTCCAGCATCCGCGCGCAGCTCGGGCAGGTCCTTCCGGGGCAGCCGTAGGCGTCGAAGGCGGGGACCCGTCTGTTGTGTGCAGGCGCTTGCCTCGCGCCAGATCCAGTCGCAGCCACCTGGTCTCGGGTAACCTCAGCTGCGCAACTCGTTTGCTACACGTCTCCATTCTGATTGTGCTCTTCTCCATCCCGGGGGCCCCACTCAGCCCCCCCAGTTCGTCTTCGGTGGCGGCACGAGCCCCACGCCGCGAGGCCAACACGATCGCCGGTCCTGGTAGGTGCCCGCTGCTGACCCGAAGGCGGCTACGCGGTCGCCATCTGCCCGGACATGGTCGATCCGAATCCCGTGGTCGGGGAACATCCGGAAGTACCCGGCCCAGCCGATGACCATGTCCTCGCGTCCCGTGACAACCGTCCCGACCGAGTCGACAAACGCTGGCGGTCGGTTGCGCGAGCGTCAGCGAGCGTCAACCGGAACGCCCTGTAATGCGGCATCGTCGACTTCTGTTCTACTCGGTGCTTCCGCGCCGCCGTCGAGAGACTCGAGGAAGTCGTTCCACACGTTGTCCAGACTGGCGCCATAGTGCTCCAGGAACGCTACGTCGAATCGCTCCCCCTTCCCCACTGCCGCTACGAAGTCGCCGAACGATCCGCCAGCCCTATCCTGCAGGTACTCGACGAACATCCGGGACTGCCGATGGAGCAAGGGCCAAGAGACGCCGTAGTGCTTTGCCGTCCGGGGGATGAGAAGCCGTCCTCTCGCATCCGGCACGAAATGGTGTCCACTGGCAAACGCTTCAAGTGCGTCCTGATGCGAGATGATCTCACCACCAGTATCCGCGACCCAGTCCGCCAATCCCTCCGCAAACCAGGTCGGCACTGCCCCCATGATGGCGCGCAGGCCCAACTGCTGGGTCATATGTAGGTGAGACAGCTCGTGCGTGATGGTCTGTCGATGCGTGTCGGAACCTCTGAAATCAAACGCCAACGGCGACACCCAGATGTCTCTGAAGAGCTTCATTCCTCTGACAGGAGAGCCGGGGCGTTCGCCGAGATGTCGAGTGAAGCTCTCATGGGAGGCACACACGTACACACGGAAGCCGGATCTGAACGGCTGCCCTTGGTGCTCCTCCACCAGGGCGGTCGCGGCGGGCAGGGCCTGTGCGAAGCGCCTTGCGTAGACCTCGGCCCCTTGTTCGGAGAAGACACGTGTGTCCTCCTCAAGTGACTGGAATCCGGATGTCAGTCGGGCGGCAGCTCTCGCTCGGGGATGCAGCAAGGGAAGCGCTACCAACACGGCAAGCAACGACAACGGGATGAGGAGCCTTCGGATTCGCCGTCGACCGCAGAGCATCGGTTCACACCTCCTTCGTCCATGCGAGTGACTTCGGTGCGACGTCATCTGCATTCAGCGCTCGCACATTACGTCCTGGAGGGAAGCTCGGCGGTGGACTGGCGGCCGTGGGGCGTGGAGCGGTTCGGCTGAGCGTCGCTTCCTCACCCCTCTGGCACTCCAAGCAGCACCCCGTCCGGCGTGACCTCGCACTGGATCCCCGTCACCGCGCACACCGCCTCCACCACCGCCTCCAGAGGCTCTCCCTGGAAGCTCCCGGTGATGCCCAGGCCGCCCGCGGACGTGTCCCGGAGCTCGACGACCACCCCGTAGAAGCGCCCCAGCTCCGCGGCCACGGACGCCAGGGGAGTTCCCTGGAAGACCAGCAAACCGCCGGGCCAGTCCAGTCGGGACCACACGTCGGTCACCGAGGTGACCACGGGCGCTGCACCCTCGCGCACCGTGGCCACCTGGTCGGCGAGGGCTCGGGCCGTCCCTCCCGGGGCCGCCACCTCCACCACACCTTCCACCACCACGACCTCGAGCCCCTCGCCGTCGGACTCCACCTGGAAGCGCGTGCCCAGGACCGTCACGTCACCTCCTCCGCCCCGCACGACGAACGGCTCCCCGCCGTGGGACACGGCGAAGAAGGCCCGTCCGTCGAGCTCGACTTCCCGTCGCCCGGCCACAGCGGGAAAGCGGAGGGTGGCGCCTGGTGCGAGCCGCACGTAGGTGCCGTCGGAGAGCGTCATCGCCACCACCTCTCCCGCCCCGGCCGACGACTCCACCGGCGAGAGGCCGTGCCCCCGGGCCCGCTCCTTCCACGCGTCCAGCCCCACGAACGACGCCACCAGGACGGCGGCGGCGGCGAGGCCGTACCCGGCCCAGGGTGAGCGCAGGAGCGCCCGCCGCGCCGCCGTGGATCGAGATGCCTCCCGGCGCCGCTCGGCCTCTTCCATGAGGGCCTCGGCCCGGGGGCGGGGGTGGCGCTCCGACGTGCGCACGCGGTCGAGCCCCTCCCAGAGCGCCGCCAGCTCGCGCACGTGCGCGGCGTTCCCGGCGGAGGCGTCGCGCCACTTCTCCACGCGACGCGCCTCGACGTCCGTCGCGTCGCCGCTCAGATACCTGACGATCAGCTCATCCATCTCGGGCCTCCTGGGCCGCCGGCCCGTCGGTGCGCTCCACCAGCTCCGGCAGGATATCCGCCAAGAGCGTGCGCAGGTCGGCCAGCGCCAGCGCCATGCGGTTGGCCACGGTCTGCTGCGAGATCCCGAGCGCCTCGGCGGCTTCCCGGTGGGACAGGCCCCGCAGCCGGACCAGCTCCACCACCTCGCGCCGCCCCGGGCTGAGCGCGTCGAGCGCCGCCCTGATCCGGCGCTCGTACTCCGACCATTGGGCGGCCTCCTCGGGGCCGTCGGGCGCGGGGGCCGGCTCCCGCCCGAGGGCCGTTCCCCACTGCCGCCGGACCTTCGCGCTGCGGCAAGCGTCGAGCGCCAGGTTGCGCCCGATCCGGAAGGCCAGCGCCCGCGCCGAGCCCTCGTGCCACCGTTCGCGCTGCTCCCAGATCCGGATCAGGGCTTCCTGCGCCGCGTCCTCCGCGCCCGCCCGGGACCCCAGGATCCATGCCAGGTGCTCCACCAGGTCGTCCCAGGTCCCGGCCACGAGGCTCGCGAACGCCTCCCGGTCGCCTGCTCGGATCTTGGTGAGGTCCACCTGGTCACCCCCGCGCTCGGGTCCTGTCGTGAATACAACGCGCCAGCGTCCCACGCGCTACCGGCCGACCCGCCCGGGTCGCCGCGCGCCCGGTAACCCAGGCTCCGCCCGCGCGTTCATGGATGCAGGGATTCCACCAAGGGAGGATCGATGACCCGTAGACCCAGCCTCGGCACGCGCGCGCTCCTGCTTGCACTGCTCCTCGCCGCGGGCGCCTGCGACGGCGGCGCCACCGGCCCCGACGCCCGCTTCCCGAAGGCGGCGGCCCAAGGGATCAACGCCGACCTGCTGGACCGGGCGTACGCCGACGCCCGCGTGACGCCGGGGATCCGCAGCCTCCTCGTGCAGCGGCACGGCGTGCTCGTGGCGGAGGAGTACTTCAACGGCTGCGCGGCGGACTCGCTGGAGCAGGTGTGGTCCGTCACCAAGAGCGTCATGTCCATCCTCACGGGCATCGCCCTCGAGCGCGGCGACCTGGAGAGCATCGACCAGACGCTCGCGGAGTTCCTGCCTCCCCTGGTGGACAGCCTCCCGGCGGACAAGGGCCACATCACGGTGCGCCAGCTTCTCACGATGACCAGCGGCCTCCAGTGGCACGAGATGGACGGCGGCGGCGAGTACGGTCGCTGGGTGGCTTCGCCCGACATGATCCAGTACGTGGTGGACCGCCCTTGGGCCTCTGAGCCGGGGACGGCCTTCCTCTACAACACAGGCGGGTCGCACCTGGTCTCGGTCATCCTCACCCAGGCGGCCGGCACGCCCACCCTGGATTACGCCGTGCGTCACCTCTTCGGACCCCTCGGGATCACCCGCGCCGACTGGTGGCAGGACGAACGGGGATACTACACGGGGGGCATGGGGCTCTACCTCCGCCCCCTGGACATGATGA
>JBFYZE010000209.1:0-3534 GCA_041309665.1 Gemmatimonadales bacterium
CGACCTGTCCCTCCTCCCGGCGGAGCCGAGGCAGCCGTCCGCGCGACTCCTGCCGACGGGACTACGTCCACTCCCCGTTCTTCAACCTCGTGCGACCATTTCGCCCGGACCCTACGCCACCGAGGCGCGGGCAACAGGTGGCGCGGCGCCGCGCCCGTCGGGTCCGGCGCGGTCCAGCAGGGAGTGAATCCGGGCGCGAAGATCCTGCTTGGTGAACGGCTTCTTGAGGAGGGGGTGTCCCTCCTCGAGGATCCCGCGCTGGATGAGCATCTCGTCGGCGTAGCCGCTCACGAAGAGGAGCGGGAGCTCCGGGTACCGCTTCTTCAGCTCCCTGCCGATCTCGGGTCCGGTCACCTGCCCCAGAACGACGTCCAGGATCGCCAGGTCGGGTGCGGGAGTCCCCGGGGGGAGGAGCACCGCCACCTCCTCGGGGCCCGATGCCTCGAGGACCTCATATCCTTCCCTGGCCAGGATCCCCCGCGTCACGGCGCGCACCTGCGCATCGTCCTCGACGACGAGCACCGTTCCCCGCCGCCGTTCCTCGTTCCCCCCGGGCCCCGCGACGCCGGCGGCGCGGGGCAGCCCGAGCACGGGAGCGTCGGCGAGGGGGAGGTAGATGTGGAAGGCGCTGCCTTTGCCGGGGGCGCTCTCGACCTCCACCATGCCACCCATCTGCCGCACCGAGCCGTAGACGGTGGCCAGGCCGAGCCCGGTCCCCGTGCCCTGCGGCTTCGTGGTGAAGAACGGCTCGAAGACCCGCGCGCGGGTAGCCTCGTCCATCCCGGTCCCCGTGTCCGTCACCGTGAGGCGCAACATGGCCTTTCCCGCCGGAGCGTCGGCCGCGTCCGGGCAGTCGGCGATGGCCGTGGCGAACGTGAGCCGGCCGCCCCCCGGCATCGCGTCCCGTGCGTTGACGGCCATGTTGACCAGCGCCTGCTCCAGCTGGCCGACGTCGGCGCGCACGATCGGGTGCAACGCCTTCTTGTCCACGTGCACCTGGATGTCGGCCCCCAGCAGCCGGGTGAGGAGGCGGACGATGCCGTCGATCACCTCGTGGACATCCACGTTCGCCACCACGAGCACTTGCCGGCGTGAGAACGACAGCAGCTGCCGGGTGAGCGCCGCGGCCCGCTCGGCGGCCCGGGTGATCTCCGCGAGGCTCACCGCGCGCTGGTCGGGTCCGTCATCGAGATCGCCGCTCGAGTGCGCCAGGATCACCGTGAGCAGGTTGTTGAAGTCGTGCGCGACCCCGCCCGCCAGGCGCCCGACCGCCTCCATCTTCTGGGCGTGCCGGAGCTGGGCCTCCAGCGCCTCGGTGTGGCTCCGGTCGCGGAGCACCGCGATCCCCGCCAGGGGCACATCCCCTGCGTCGTCGTACACCGCGGAGAGCGCCGCCTCCACCGGGAACGGGCCCGCCGATGCGTGCTGCGCACGCAGGAACGCGCGCGGGATTCCGTGGGGCGACGAGCCCGTGGCGAGCACGCGCTCGACCATCTCCAGGAGCTCGGCACGATCAGGGTCGGCGATGAGGTCCCCGAGGTCGCAGCCGACCAGCTTCCAGCGGTCGAGTCCGAACATCTCCAGAGCGCGGCCGTTGGCGTGCAGGATCGTACGGGACGCGTCGAAGAGCAGGATGGCGTCGGGGGCCGAGGAGACGAGCGACGCGAACATGCGGTCCGCCCGACGAGCGTCCTCCTCCGCCCTGAGCCGGCTCGTGATGTCGTGCCCGACGCAGTAGAGGAGGCGCTCGCCCGGAGAGGGGACGGCGCTCCAGGCCAGGTGGGCCGTCTCGCCGTCGGAGCGGACGAGCCGGAGCTCCGTCTCGATGGACTCGCCGGTCCCGGAGGCCAGGGACCGGCCGGCCTCGTGGAAGAACCGCTTGTCGTCGGGGTGGATGAACTCGGCGAGGTTCCTCCCCGCGAGCTGGTCCTGCTGGAACCCCGTGACCGCCTCCCACGCGGGATTGGTCCGCCGGATCACTCCCGAGTAGTCCACGATCGCGAGGAGCGTGCGGGACACGGCGAAGAAGCGTCCCTCGCGGTCCAGCAGGGCGAGCACCTGCTGGCGCAGGCTCTCCAGCGCCGACGCCAGCACCGCGATGTCGTCCTTCCCCTCGATCTCCACCGGCTGATGGAGCTCGTCCGCCACCTCCTGCGTCTGGGCGGCCAGGCGGCGGATGCGGCGTACGCTCCGGGCCACCACCGTCAGCGCCGAGACGATGGCGAGCGCCGCCGCGAAGCGGAGGAGCATGGCCATGCTCTGGCGCCCCTTGAGGCGGGCGGCGGCAGCAGCCTCCTGCGCCACGACGAGCGTGTCCAGGTTGGCGTAGAGGCGCCACCCCACGAGGTCGGCGGACGAGGCCCGCGCGAGCGCGTCGGAGTGGCTCTTGCCTTCGAGCACGGCGGCCAGGGAGACCCCCACGCTGATCCGCCACCTCGACTCGAGGCGGATGGCGGTGCCCCGCACCTCCGGGTCGCGGGGCGCCGGCAGGCCGGCGGCCGGATCTCCGTTGCGCAGGGCGAGCATGCCCCGGTCCATCTGCCGGATCCCTTCCTCGAGCCGCCGCGCGAATTCGGCACGGTCCAGGTCGCGCTCGGCTCCAGCGAACCCGTTGGCCGCAGACAGCAGACGGGCGAGCTCCGAGCGGCGGTCGGTGGCCGCGGCGAGCCAGGTGATGTCCCCGCGAGCCTGCTCGGTGACCCGCCGCTCGAGCCAGACCTGGGTGAGCAGGGTTCCCAGCGCGAGGACGAAGATCGCGCCGAGACGGACGTCGAGGCGCTCGAAGCCGCGGGGAGGCGGAAGGGGACTCGGGACCATGGACAAGCTCGGGGGGGGAATGCCACGCGCGGCCTACCCGATCAAGTATCGGACAACGGCCTGGGCGCCGTCCCACCATCCGGTAACGAATCCGTAAGAGCGGGAGCGGCCGCGACCCGGGCGCCGGCGGGAACGGGCTCCGAAGGCCGCGTGCAACCTTTTCGGCCGCAATCTCGTCCATAATAGCGTGAGGGGATGTCTGGGATGCCTGCGCGGGACCCGGGGCGTTGGGTGCGCAGGCGGGAGAAAAGGGGAGGATGACGATGAGGAAGGGAACGCTGGTAGCCGCAGTAGCCGCCGTCGCCCTCATGGGCGTAGGCACCACGTCCGCCAAGGCCGAGCCCCCCGTGCTCGGGCCCAGGAACAACACGGTGGACATGCGGGTGGTGAACCACTACCCGTGGCCGGTTTCTGTGTACGTGCAGGACGCCCAGGGACGGACGCATTACATGGGTCAGGTGAGGTCCTCCGACCTCAAGATCCTGGAGATCCCTGGCGCCTTCGCAGCCATGGGGGACGTCAGCATCGAGATCTTACCGTCGACGCCTGCATGGTCGCTCTTCGACGAGAACCCCGGTGTGAAGACGAGCAAGATCCCGCTGAAGATCGGTGACGCGGTGAACGTCGTCGTCGAGTCCAGCCTGCTCCAGACGAAGGTGGAGATCGAGAAGGGCTGAGCGCAGCCCGACGCGAAGGCACAGGAAGGCCGCGGTGAGC
>JBFYZE010000210.1:0-4606 GCA_041309665.1 Gemmatimonadales bacterium
GCAGGTACTCATCAACCTCCTTTCCAACGCGATCAAGTACAACCGGCCGGGTGGCAAGGTGGCGGTGGAATGCGTCGCGCGCCCCAATGGCCGCCTTCGCATCACCATCACCGACACGGGCGCCGGCCTGACGGAGGACCAGTTGGCGCAGTTGTTCCAGTCCTTCAACCGACTCGGGCAGGAATCCGGCGGCGAGGAGGGGACCGGCATCGGCCTGGTGGTGAGCAAGCGGCTGACCGAGCTGATGAACGGTGACATCGGCGCCGAGAGCACGGTCGACGTGGGCAGCACTTTCTGGATCGAGCTGGAGCGGACGGACGCGATCGAGAACGGAGGCGTGGCGGCCGACGGGGACGAGCGGCCGGCGCCGGCGCCGGTCGGCGTCCAGCTGCCGCGCACGCTGCTGTACGTGGAGGACAACCCGGCGAACCTCAAGCTGATCGAGCACCTGATCGCGCGCCGCCACGACCTGCGGATGCTGAGCGCCGGCGATGCCAAGCGCGGCATCGAGATCGCACGCACCGAGTATCCGGACGTGATCCTGATGGACATCAACCTGCCGGGCATCAGCGGCATCGAGGCTCTGGACATCCTGCAGCGAGACCCGCTCACGTCGCACATCCCCGTGGTGGCCTTGAGCGCCAACGCGATGCCGCGCGACGTCGAACGCGGGTTGAACTCGGGGTTCTTCCGCTACCTGACGAAGCCGGTGCGCATTCCGGAGTTCAACGCCACGCTGACCGAAGCACTCGACGTCGCGGCCGAGCGGCTGCGCGCGCCCCTGGAAACCGGATCACCGCCATGATCGGCCCCAAGGACCTCCTGGACGCCCGCATCCTCATCGTGGACGATGCGCCCGCGAACGTGCTCCTGCTGGAGCGCATCCTGCGCGGGGCAGGGTACACCGCAGTCACATCCACCCAGGATCCGCGCACAGTGCGTGGCCTCCACCACGAGCACCAGTACGACCTGATCCTGCTCGATCTCCTCATGCCCCAGATGGACGGCTTCGAGGTGATGGCGGCCCTCAAGGAAGTCGAGACGGAGGGCTACCTGCCCGTGCTGGTGCTGACTGCCGAGCCGCGTCACAAGCTGCGCGCCCTCCAGGCCGGAGCCAAGGACTTCCTCGGCAAGCCGTTCGACCAGGTGGAGGTGCTGACGCGCATCAGCAACATGCTCGAGGTGCGCCTGCTCCTGCAGGAGTCGCGCGGTCACGCCCGGCTCCTGGAGCTGTACGACCAGCTGACCGGGTTGCCGAACCGGAAGCGCTTCAACGAGCTGCTCGCGAAGATGCTGGAGCGGGTGGACGCACGCGAGCAGACGGTCTCTGTGTTGCTCGTGGCCGTCGACAGATTCAGGAGCGTTAATGCCGCCGTGGGGCGCGCCGGCGGCGGCGCGTTCCTGCGCCGCGTGGGTGAGCGCCTGACGGAGTGCGTCGGCCCCACCGACACGGTGGCGCGCCTCGATGGGGCGGAGTTCGGCCTTATCCTGGTGTCCCCGGGCGGAGATCCCCTGGACGCAGTGACGGTCGCCAGGCAGGTGCGGGAGGCGTTTTGCCGGCCCCTCGCGGCGGGGGACTTCGAGGCGACCGTGACCGTGAGCGTGGGCATCGCGGTGTCGGCTCCGGACTTGCCGGACGCCGATACCCTCATGCGGTGTGCCGAGCAGGCTCTGCAGGAAGCGAAGGAGTGCGGGGGCGACACCTGCCGCTTCCATCTGGAGGAGATGAACGCGCGTGCGTCCGAGGCGCTCGAGTTGGAGAACGCGCTCCGGCACGCGCTCGCGCGAGGCGAGTTCGTGGTGCACTACCAGCCCAAGATCCGCATCGACACCGGCGAATGGAGCGGCGTGGAGGCGCTGCTCCGCTGGGAGCGTCCGGGACATGGACTGATCTGCCCTGGCGAGTTCATTCCGGTGCTCGAGGGAACGGGGTTGATCGTGCCCGTGGGGAGCGAGGTGATCGCGACCGCGTGCCGGCAGATCAGCGCTTGGGCATCGCAGGGACTGGGCGACATTCCCGTGGCGGTCAACGTGTCAGGCAGGCAGTTCCTGCTGGGGGGTATCGTGCAGGTGGTCGGGCGCGCGCTGCAGGACAGCGGCATCGCGCCGCACCTGCTGGAGATCGAGATCACGGAGAGCTCGCTCATGAGGCGCACCGACGAAGCCGACACCCGGCTGCGCGAGCTCAAGGCGCTGGGCGTGAAGATCGCCATAGACGACTTCGGCACCGGCTATTCGAGCCTGGCGTACCTCAGGCGGTTCCCCATCGACACGCTGAAGATCGACATCAGCTTCGTGCGCGACCTCCCCACGAGCGAGGACGGTGCGGCCATCGCGGTGGCCATCATCAACATGGCGCGCAGCCTGAAGATGAAGGTGATCGCGGAGGGCGTGGAGACGCTGCCACAGCTCGAGTGGTTGCGCCGGCACGCCTGTGACGAGATCCAGGGGTTCTACTATTCGCGCCCCCTGCCTGCCGCCGACCTCGCGAGGCTGCGCCGGGGGCCCGTCAAGCTGCCCTCGCGGGCGTTGGGGCACGCGGTGGCAGGGGCGTGACGGAGACGACGGGAAGCTGAGCGGGCCACCGTGCGGTGGCCCGTCGAGCTACGGGCAGCCCGGGCATTCCCGCGACGCGGTAGTCGACGCCACGCCCCTCAGGGCGGGGTCGGCTTCACCATCCGCATCGCCCCCTCGAAGAACACCGGCATGGCGATCATGCGCAGGACGATGGCCCCCAGGAACCCGCCGATGTAGACCATGGCCAGGGGCCTGTGGAGCTCCGAGCCGGTGCCGGCGTGGAAGGCCAGCGGGATCGAGCCCACGATCATGACCAGGTTCGTCATGAGGATGGCGCGGAACTTCCGCAGCGAGCCGGCCATGACGGCTTCCCTGAGTCCGAACCCCGCCGCCAGGTGATCCCGGATCTTGGCCACCAGGATGACGTCGTTCTGGACGCATACGCCGATGAGGGCGATGAGGCCGATCATGGACGAGACGTTGATGCTCTGCCCCGCGATGAAGAGCCCCAGGATGGCTCCCACAAGCGAGAGCGGCACGGTCACGATGATCAGGGCCGCCTGGGTGATGGATCCGAAGGAGGAGAAGAGGATCACGAAGATCAGGAGGATCACCACCGCCATGAGCACGGTGAGGTTGTGCATGGCCCGCTGCTGGTTCTCGAAGGAGCCTCCGAACTCCACGTAGTACCCGGCCGGGAGGACCACCGAGGCCTCGATCTTCTCCCGTGCCTCCTCCACCAGCGCCGCCACGTCCCGGTCCACGACGCTGCACAGGATGATCTTCCGGCGCATGAGGTTCTCACGCAGGATCTCCTGAGGGCCCTCGCTGTGGTGGATGTGGGCGAGCTGGGAGAGGGGGATGCGCTCGCCGGTGGGGGCGTCCACGAGCAGGTCGGCGACCCGTTCCGCGTCGTGGCGGTATTCCTCCCCCAGGCGCAGGAGCACCGCCGTGACCCGATCGGCCTCGTAGACGTCGGTGACCACGATCCCGTTCAGCGCGGTCTCGACCAGGTCCGCCACGTCCCCCACCGCGATCCCGTACCGCGCCAGCTCCTTCCGGTCCAGGTCCACCACGAGCTGCGGGATGCCCGCGGTCTGCTCCACGTGGAGGTCGGCCACGCCCTCGACCCCCTCCATGACGTGGTGGATCTCTTCGATCTTCTGGTTCAGGACGGCCAACTCGGTGCCGAAGAGCTTCACGGACAGCTCGCCGCCGGTGCCCGTGAGCATCTCGGCGAGCTTGTTGGCGATGGGCTGTTCGAAGATGTAGGCCACGCCGGGGATGCGGTCCAACTCCGCGCGCATGGCCTCGGTGAGCTCCTCGTATCCCCGCTTCCGCTCCTCCCGCGGGGTGAGGAGGATGTTGTAGTGGCTGTGGTTCACCGGGTGGACGTGCTCGCTCCCCTCCGCCGTCCCGGTGGTCCGCGCCACCGAGACCACCTCCGGAAACGAGAGGAACGCCTCCTCGATCTGGGTGCTGATGCGCGCCGACTCCTCGAGGGAGGTCTCGGGGAGCATGACCGTGGAGGCCAGGATCGAGCCCTCGTCCAGGGGCGGGACGAACTCCTTCCCCATGAACAGGTAGATGACGCCGGCGAGGGCCACCAGCGCCAGGCTGCCCCAGTAGACCGGGCGAGGCCGGTCCAGGGCGCGCTCCAGCCACCGTGCGTACAGGCGCTGCAACCGGTCCACGAGGGGGTTCTTCTCCGCCCGCCCGGCCTCCGCCTGGAGGAAGACGGAGCACAGTACGGGCTGGAGGACCAGGTTCAGTGCCAGCGCTCCGACGAGGGCGCCGGCCACGGCGATGGCCGTGGGCTTGAACATGGCGCCTTCGATCCCCTCGAGGCTGAGGAGGGGAACGAACACCAGGATGATGATGAGGGAGGCGGCGAAGAGGTGGTTGCCCACGTCCTTGTCTGCCCTGAAGGTGGCGTCCAGGGTGCACCCCTCCCCGCGCTCCTCCCGGATGGCGCAGACGATGTTCTCCACCATGATGATGGTGCCGCTGGCCACTTGTCCCACTCCGATGGCCAGCCCGCCCAGCGAAATCACCGTGAGGTTCACGCCGGAGAGCGCCAGGATGATGA
>JBFYZE010000211.1:0-3787 GCA_041309665.1 Gemmatimonadales bacterium
GGGCGGCGATCGCCGCGACCCGGGCCAGTGATGCGGATATCCTGCGTACATTGACGGGCGATGCGCACCCGAACGTCCGAACCGAGGCGCTGCGGGGGCGGGCCGCCGTGCTGGGGCGCGACGCGGACGCCGAGCTTCTGGCCGCCCTGGAGGAGATCGGCGACAACCAGCTCCTCCTCACCGCAGCCGCACTCCTGGAAGGCACCGCGGGCCGGGCCTCCGCCACCGAGGCGGCGCTCGGAGCGCTGGAGCGGATCTCCCGCCCCCGCTGGGAGACGCTCCGGGACGCCCGCGTCGCGCTCCTGGGTCTGCTCCAGGTCACGGGAGACAGCACGTTCGTCCCCAGGGTGGAGCCGTGGCTTCGGGACTACGACCCTGCCGTGGCGGCCCGCGCCGCCGAAGCGTTGGAGGCGTGGACGGGAACGGCCCGGGCGGCGACTCCGGAGCGCCTGCCCCGCCTCCCTCTCCCCACCCCGGAGGAGCTCCGCGCGATGGAGCGCGCCACCGTGGTGCTCCACATGGCGAGGGGCGGGAGCATCGTCATCCGCCTCCTCCCCTGGCAGGCCCCGACCAACGCGGTGCGCTTCTTCCGGATGGCCGGCGGCGGAGCGCTGGACGGCCTCACGCTCCACCGATGGGTGCCCAACTTCGTCATCCAGGGCGGGAGTCCGGGCGCCAACGAGTACGCGGGCCACGGCGCCTTCACGCGCGACGAGGTGGGGCTGGCGCAGAACTGGCGCGGAACTGTGGGGCTGTCCACCCGGGGCCGCGACACCGGCGACGGACAGATCTACGTGAACCTGGTGGACAACGTCCGCCTGGATCACGACTACACGGTCTTCGGGGTGGTCGTGGCGGGGATGGACGTGGTGGATGCGGTGCTGGAAGGCGACGTCATCGAGCGGGCGGAGGTCCGGCCCGGAGGGCAGCGCCCCTAACGCTCGCCCGCCTGCGCCGCCGCCCGCCCGGCGGCCATGAGCGCCTCGATCTCGTCCGGATCCTTGGGAATCCCGGCCGAGAGCACGACGGGCTTGCCGTCGGTGACGAGCACGTCGTCTTCGATGCGCACGCCCAGGTTCCACCACCGCGGATCGACGTCGTCCAAGGGCGGGATGTAGATCCCGGGCTCGATGGTCACGACCGCGCCGGCCCTCAGCGCCCGGTACGAGCCGACGTCGTGGACCTGGATCCCCAGGTAGTGGCTGGTGCCATGGGGGAAGAAGCGGCGCAGGCCGGCCCAGTCCTCGGGCCCGCGAATGAGCCCGAGCTTCGCCAATCCCCTCGACATCACCCGAGCGGCCACCTCGCCCGGAGCTCCGAATGAAGCCCCGGCCCTGACGGTCTCGATGGCCGCCTCCTGGGCCTCCAGCACGATCTCGTAGATCGCCCGCTGCTCCTTGGTGAAGCGCCCGTCCACGGGCACGGTGCGGGTGATGTCGGCGGTGTATCCCCGATAGGAGGCCCCCACGTCCATCACCACCAGGTCGCCGGCCCGCGTCACCCGCCGGTTGGTGTCGTAGTGGAGCAGCACCGAGTTCTCGCCGCTCCCCACGATGGACGGGAAGCCGGGGCGCTCGCTCCCCATCCGCCGGAAGGTGTACTCGAGGACGGCTTCGATTTCGTACTCGGCCCACCCGGGCTCCATCGAGCCGATGGCCTCGCCCAGCGCCGCCCCGGTGATGTCCACCGCACGCTGGAGGAGGGCGATCTCCTCCGGGGTCTTCACCTCCCGGAGCCCGTCCAGCACCGCTGCCAGGGTGACGTCGTCGAAGGCGCCCGCGTTCACCTGGGCCGCCTCGGCCACGGCGCCGATCTGCTCGGCGAGCGCGGTCTTGGGCGCGACCGCCGGCGGGAACGGGAGGAGGAAGACCTTCCGCCCGGGCTGCGCCAGGATGGGCTCCACCAGGTCGCGGAAGCGGGTGTTGGGAAGCGCTGCCTCCACGCCCAGCTCGCGCTGCGCCCGCTCGGGCCCGAAGCGGCGGCCGAGCCAGATCTCGGTGTCGTGGTCCCGGGGCGGGACGAAGAGGATCTCGCGCACCGTTCCGCCCTGCAGATCCACGCCGTCGGGGGCGAGGAGGAGGGCCGAGCCCGGCTCCAGGCTCCCTGTCAGATAGTAGAGGTAGGGGTCCTGGATGTACTCCTTCACGTCGTCCAGCGCCCCGCCTGCCTCGGCGCCCCCCAGCACCACCGCCACGGAGCCCCGCGGGAGCGCAGCGAGGACCGCGTCGCGGCGCCCGCGGTGGAACTCGGGCGGCAGCAGGTCCCGGTCGTAGCGGACGGGAGCCTCGCGCGCGGCATGCCCGTCCCCCGCCGCCGTGGACTGGGCGGACAGGCCGGAGGCCGCCCCTGCGGCGAGGGCCAGCAAGAGTGCCAGGGCGCGGACGTGAAGGGCTCGGGGCGTGGGCATGGTCGGAATGCTAACCCGGCGAGGGTCTTTCGATCCACCACCCCCCTGCCCACATTGGGCGAGGTGTCCCGTCCGGCGGGGCCGGGAGGGGGCGCTCAGGACCCACACCCCGGGAGGCAGCATGGATCGTCGAGGCTTCGTCACCACCGGAATGGCGGCCAGCCTGGCCGGCCTGGGCGGGCTGGGAAGCGCCGCCCCCCTCTTCGATCGCGCCGCATTCTGGCGGGTGGGGAAGACGCTCGCCGACGGCACCGTCCGCCTCAGCTCCAACGAGAACCCCCTGGGCCTGGCGCCCTCGGCGCGGCAGGCGGTGGTGGACGCGATCGTGAACGCGAACCGCTACCCGGGCGAGTGGAGCGCGCCTGTGCAGGCGGAGATCGCCAAGCGCCTGGGCGTGGCCACCGAGAACGTGGTGCTGGGCGCCGGGTCCACCGAGATCCTCCAGATGGCGGTGCAGGCCTTCCCGTCGCCGCGCGCGCCGCTGGTCCTGGCGGAGCCCACCTACGAGGACGTGCCCCGCTACCGGCGTCCCTTCGCCTACGAGATGATCACGGTCCCGCTGGGCGCGGGGATGGCCCACGACCTGGGCCGCATGCGCGAGGCCGCCGAAAAGGGCGGCCGACCGGCGCTGGTGTACCTGTGCAACCCCAACAACCCCACCGGGACGGTCACGCCTTCCCGGAACGTGGACGCCTGGATCGCCGACGCCCCGGAGACCACCATGTTCCTGGTGGACGAAGCCTACTTCGAGTACGTGAACGACCCGACGTACTGGACGGCGCTGAAGTGGGTGGGCTCCAAGCCCAACGTCATCGTCGCGCGCACCTTCTCGAAGATCTACGGGATGGCGGGGATACGCCTGGGCTACGGCGTGGCCCACCCCGACACCGCCGGCCGCCTGCGCGACTTCATCTGCGCGAACAACATCAACGTCCTGGCCAGCGCCGCCGGCATGGCCTCCATGGCCGACGAGGGGCTGGTGGCGCGGGGCGTGAAGGTCAACGGCGACGCCAAGGCCATCGCCGTGGGCACGCTGGACGACCTGGGGCTGGAGCACCTGCCGACCCAGACGAACTTCATCATGCACCGCATCAACGGCGACCTGCAGGCCTACATCGGCCGCATGCGCGAGCAGGGGATCCGCGTCGGGCGTCCGTTCCCGCCGATGACCGAGTGGAACCGGGTCTCCTTCGGCCTCCCCGAGGAGATGGAGCGGTGGGCCGACGCGCTGCGCAGCATGCGGGCGGTGGGACACATCTGAGCGAATCGGACGTCGAAGCCGTGAACCAAGTCACACCGAAGGGCCGCCGGGCGACGCGCTCGGCGGCCCTCGTCGCCGCCGCCTTCGCCGTTGCCGCGGCCGGCCCGTGCCCCCTCGCC
>JBFYZE010000212.1:0-3827 GCA_041309665.1 Gemmatimonadales bacterium
GAGACTGGGTGATGTCCGACCGCAAGTACCGACAGCGCGGGTACCAGGACGACGGCCGAAAAACGCCGCGGGCGCCTGGGGCGCAAAATCCTCGTCCTCGCGCCGACCAGCCCGAGGGGCCGCGCGCCCTGAACCTGATGAAGTGGAGGGAGGTCATCCGGTGCGCGCGCTGTGCGGGCGAGCTGTCCAGCGCGGACGTGAGCAACGCGCGGTGCGGCAAGTGCAGCGCCGAGCTCCATGCGTGCACGCAGTGCGCGTTCTTCGATCCGGGCGCCCGTCTGCAGTGCCTGCAGCCGATTGCGGCGAGGATTGCCGTGAAGGATGCTCGCAACGACTGCACGCTCTGGAAGCCGCGAACGACCGCGGAGCGCGAAACGCAGGCCGCCGCCCCCCGGTCCGGTCGGCAGGCCTTCGACGACCTCTTCAAGTAGCGCCGCCTGGCCCGCCAGCTCGGGACCATCGCCAACCTCGCCCGTCCGACAGCACTTGATCGGCCTCCCCACCGCCTTTTCGCCGGGTCCCCAGCTTGGCCCACGAGTTGCCCCGGCCACACCGCTCGCCGTCTATGGAGATGGAATGGATAGTGGCGGGCCTGGTGCCGGTGGGCGAGCAGAAGACCCTACCGTTCCCAACGCTTTCTCCAAGGTTGGTTCTTGCAGAACGGCCACGTCATCGGCGTCGGCCTCTCTGCCAGGAAGAAACTCTGTGCGAGTTGCTCCGCGAGGCTGCGCTGGGCATTGGCGAGGCCCAGGGCGAGGCGTGCGCCACCTGTGGCACCCCAGTCGGTAAAGGCAAACGTCTCCCCCCAGTACTCGATCCGGGCGCGGCGCAGGACGGCGCGGTCCGCGGCGCGGCGGAGTTCGGCGTCCACCCACGCGTAGAGGGTCACCGACTCCCCGGCCGTCGTGCTGCGCCGACTGCACTGAAGAAGCGACGCGTTCGGGTCGGTGAGGGCGAGCACCGTGTCCACGGGCGCCCCGAGTGGGTCCGTCCCATCCGGCGCCAGCAGAGCTACGGCATACTGCGGGGCCTCCCAGGCGAGCAGGCGAGCGAGGTCACCGCGCAGCCCCTCCCGGAAGGCGTTCTCCCTGTGGATGCGCTCCAGTCCTGCCCGGGCCTCCGCCACCTCGGCTTCGGACGCGTTCGCGACCCCCCCGACCAATCCCCCGATCGTGGGGCAGCCCACGAGGCTCACGATTATTCCTAGGAAACCTCCTTTCCCCAGCGTCCCGCTGAAACAGTCTTCCACTCCTTGCCGGTATCCCGCGCCGGCCCCGGGCGTCGGCTCCCCGTAGGTCAGTTGGAGCGAAGGGGGGCCGAGAATCCCGATGTGGTGGATGCGGGCTCGGACGTCCGGCGGGGTCGGGGCAACCATCTGTCGGGTCGGCGTGCACGCGGCGGCGCCGCAGGCGACAACAGCGAGGACCGCGAGGTAACGTGTCATGGGACCCTCCCGCGCTGTGGGGCCGCTCCGGCCCCGTTCGGACCGCCTGCCACCCTTCCCTATACTGGGATCCGAAAGCACGGGTTGTGCCAGGGGCGGCCAGACGCGGGGACAGAGACGTAGACGCGGAACACCAAGGAAGTATCGGGAGTTGGAGGTTTCCGAGGAGCGAGCACCGCAGTCGGGACAGGCTCAGGTGCCTAAGAGGCTCGACAGTTAGGGGTTCCCGCCGTCTGGTGCACTACCGGTCCGGGAGCGCGGGGAAATGGTGCTGAGGACGATTTTCGGACCGAGAGGCGGCACAAAGGTGTCGCGCTCCTATCTGCTGACAGGCTTTTGCTCAGCGGTAGCGTAGGCAGACCTGAACGGAGTGGTTGAGGACGACAGGCATCTGGACGGCGTGGCTGTGTCCCCGCGCCGTGTAGCCACGGGCCGAGGGCGGTCCGGGCCAAGTCCGGGCTGAAGCAGCGGGCGGCTCGGGGATACAGGGCCGGCCAGTCCTCCGCCTCCAGGTCCGTGATGGTCTCCTGCAAGTCCTCCAGGGCGTCATGGAGGATGGCCAGGAAGACGGCATCCGGGGGTTGGGCAAAGCGGAGCATGGGCCTGGCCTTGGGAGAGAATAGTCGGTCTCTCGCAATCCCACCCGAGAGTCTAGCAGATCGTGGCCGGGACCCTGTTAGAACGTGTTCGTATGCAGCCAGCTGAATTCGGGCCGCATCGGCGGTTTCGTGACCGGCCCCGCGGGCACCCCCAGCTTGAGGAGGCAGACCAGTTCGTACCCGGCGGGCAACCCCAGGAGCGTCTCCACGGCCTTCTTCTCCACTCCACCCATGCCGATGATGCCGCTGCCCAGCCCCTCGGCGATGGCGGCCAGGGAGATGTTTTCGACGGCGAGCCACGCGGAGGCCACATCGCCCCCCTGGGTGCAGACGGCGACGACGCTGGCATTCGCGAACCACCGCTTCTGGTTCAGCGCCCGCTCCTCCACCTCCTGCTGGGACTCGCCCGGGCCCGGGGGGAACTTCCGGTTGTATTGATACTTCAGCTCGGCGATCTGGTCCACGAGTTGCTGCTCTGTGACCCAGATGAACTCCCAGGATTGCTTGTTCCGCGTTGACGGGGCCTTGGCGCCCATGGCCAAGAGCTTGCGGAGTTGCGCCTCGGTCACCCCCGCCTTGAAGATGCGGATCGTGCGTCGCGTCTCGATGGCTTCGTGTAACTCCATGCCCTCGTACCTCCATGTGGTGCAGTGTCAGGTTCTGGGGGGATTCCCCGCGTGCCCGGCGCCTGCCTCCGAACCGCCCGACGCGACCGCGGGCTGCCAGGGGCCGCGGCCAACCGCCTCCCTAGGTTGGCGGGGAGTATCCGGCGGACCGACGGGGGATGTCAACGGGAAAGCGGGACCGAGGCACGTGACTTGCCCCCACTGTTTCGGCCACCCCGACTTCCGGGGATCCCGCTACCTCTAGTGTCAGCCGAGGGGCGCGTGGTCCTGCGGGAATCCGACACAATCCACTTTGTCCTCTACCCGTATTGGGTATAGAGTTGATCACGGTTTCAGTTGCGAGTGCCTCACCGAGCTCCGGCTCCTGACCAGTACCCGCTTCGACTCGGAAAGCCTCCTCTTCACGCCGCTCTGCGGCGACCAGCGGCTGCCCGAGCGGTTCCGCACGCCGGAGCTGCTCCCGCTGGGGAGCCGGATCCGGGCCCGCCTCCCCCTGGGCCCTCTGGCCCCGGAGGAACTGCAGGCCTACCTCCTGTTCAGTCTTGAGCAGGCCGGCGCCCAGCACCTGTGCACCCCCGAGCTGGTGCAGGCCCTGGTCACGCACGCCGCGGGGAACCTTCGGGTCCTCACCGGGATGGCGGCGGAACTGCTCAGCGCGGCCGCCGAGCGGAACCTCCCGCGGCTTGACGAGGCGCTCTACTTCCAGGTGCTCGCCCCACCGGTGAAGCCGCGGCGGGTCCGCCCGTCGGAGGGTGTCACGCGGCCGTGAGCGGGCGCCCCCATCCCCACGTTCTGCGCACCGAGATCGAGGGCCGCACCGATGCGGCCCTCATGCAGCGTGATCACCGGTCCCTCGAAAAGCGGGGAGCCAGTTCCCTCAATTACCGAGTCCACTCTCAGTGGGCGTTCGAGGCAGCGTTTAGCGTTGTTGGAGGGTGACGCACTCGGCAAGCGTTGCCTCGTGTGCCGCGTCGGCGCCCCCTCGCCTCCGCAACGGTCTCGCCGAAGACGGTGTTTCCTTCAGTTCGTCGCGACCGGGAGGGGGCGATCACGACTCCGCCGGTGTATCTACATGTCCTAACTAACGATTCTAGAGAGGGTAGCGGGTCGGCTGCCGGCAGCCGGTCTGGTGATCCAAGCGGTCGACCACAGAATAGA
>JBFYZE010000213.1:0-5477 GCA_041309665.1 Gemmatimonadales bacterium
CGCCGCACCAGGAGGGGAAGAGGGCTGCTCCGCAGCACCTTGTCCGCGACGCTGCCCAGCAACGCCCGCTTCAGGCCGCCGTACCCGTGGGTGGCCAGGGCGATGACGTCGGCGCCCAGCTTGTCCGCGATGGCCGCGATGGCGCGGCCCGGCGCCTCGTGCTCCTCCACGTGGGTCTCGACGGTCAGTCCCTTGGCGCGCAGCTCGGCGGCCTTCCCCTCCAGGTACTCCCCCGCCTTCTCCATGGCGGGCGCGATGTCGTCGGGGAGCACCGGGAAGATCCGCGTCCCCAGCACCGCGGAGGAGCTCACCACATGCACGAGGGTGAGCTTCGCCCCCGTCGCCATGGCCAGGTCCGACGCCGGCCCCAGGATGGTTGCGGACAGATCCGAGCCGTCCACCGGGACCACGATGTGCTTGAAGGGCCGGACATCGGCGGGCACGTGCCTGCCGAGGGCCGGGTGGACGACGAGGAGCGGGAAGCAGGTCGTCCGGATGAGCGCGTCCGCCACGCTCCCCAGCCACATGCGGCTCACGCCGGTGTGGCCGTGGGTGGTGATGAGCACGAGATCGGCCTTCACCTCCCCGGCGTGCCGGGCCACCTCCTCGGCCACGTGCCCCTCGAGGAGCGCGGTGTCCACCGGGGTGTCCTTGGAGACCCTGGCCTCCACCTCGTCCAGGTAGGCCTTCTCCTGGTCGCGGTGGTGGGCCTCGTACTCCTCCAGGTCCAGCCCCTCGTAGTGGAACTGGGTGTTGGACAGGAAGTGGTCGGGAGGATGGGGAACGTGGACGTGGACCAGGTGCAGGGAGGCCCCCGTGGCCTTCGCGAGGCTCTGGGCCAGGGAGAGGGTGCGCTCGGAGAACTCCGAGCCGTCCAGGGGCACGAGGAGCGACTGGAGCATCGGGCCCTCCTTGTCCGTCCCTCGGATGGCGGGGACGCAGATATGGAGCGGCGAGAGGCCGGAGAGGCCCCCACAACCCTAACCTAGGCCGTGGCTCTCCGCGCGGGTGTAGGGGATTCCCTGACGCCGTTGTGGGGCGCCTCCTCCGCGGGGGGGCGCCCGCGCCGGAAGGGCCAGGAGCCCGGCCCGGCGCGCGCCCCGGCCGCCCCCCGCGGATTGAACGCACTCCCCACCCTGGATACACTACAGATCTATGTCCCAAGAGAAGCTGATCGTCCGGGGCGCCCGGGAGCACAACCTCAAGAACGTGGACGTGGAGCTCCCCCGGGAGGCCCTGGTGGTGATCACGGGGCTCTCGGGGTCGGGCAAGTCCTCGCTGGCCTTCGACACCATCTACGCGGAGGGGCAGCGGCGCTACGTCGAGTCCCTGTCGGCGTACGCGCGCCAGTTCCTCGGGCTGATGGAGAAGCCCGACGTGGACACCATCGAGGGGCTCTCCCCGGCCATCTCCATCGAGCAGAAGACGGTGAGCAGGAACCCCCGCTCCACCGTGGGGACGGTCACCGAGATCTACGACTACCTGCGCCTGCTCTGGGCGCGGGCGGGGACGCCCCACTGCCCCACGTGCGGCAAGCCGGTGCTGCGCCAGTCGGCCACGCAGATCGTGGACCGCCTGCTGGAGCTGGGGGAGGGGACGCGCATCGAGGTGCTCTCCCCCCTGGTGCGGGGGAGAAAGGGGGAATTCCGCGAGCTGTTCGAGCGGGCCCGCAAGGAGGGCTTCGTCCGCGTCCGGGTGGATGGGGAGACCCACGAGTTGTCCTCGCCCCCCAAGCTCTCGCGCTACGAGAACCACGACATCGCCGTGGTGGTGGACCGCCTGGTGGTCCGCTCGCAGGACCGGGAGCGCCTCGCCGACTCGGTGGAGACGGCGCTTCGCACCTCCGGGGGGATCGTGGAGGTGGTGGAGCACCCCGCCAAGGGCGACCCGGTGCCCCACCTGTTCAGCGAGCACTACGCGTGCACCACGTGCGGCACGAGCCTGGCCGAGTTGGAGCCCCGCCAGTTCTCGTTCAACTCGCCGTACGGCGCTTGCGAGGTGTGCGGCGGGTTGGGCACGCGCAAGGAGGTCAACGCCGACCTCGTGGTGGCCGACGGGAGCGTCTCCATCCTCGAGGGCGTGATCCTTCCCTGGGGCGAGCCGTCGGGGCACCTGCGGAGATCGGTGCTCATGGGCCTCGCCGAGGCCTACGAGTTCGACGCGAACACGCCGTGGGCGAAGCTCTCCGAGGAGGTGCGCCATGCCGTCCTGTACGGGTCGGGGAGCATGAAGATCCGCTTCCCGTACGCGTCGGGGTCGGGGAAGTTCAAGGGGCACTATGAGGACCGGTGGGAGGGGGTGGTGGGGAACGTGGCCCGCCGCTACGCCGAGACCCAGTCCGAGGCGGTGCGCACGCAGCTCGAGGAGTACATGTCCACGCTTCCGTGCACCGCGTGCGACGGGAGCCGCCTCAAGCCCGCGTCGCTGGCCGTCACCGTGGGCGGCAGATCCCTGGGCGACGTGGTGGACCTCCCCATCGGCGAGGCGGCGGCGTTCTTCCGCTCACTCCCGGTGGGCGGCCGCAAGGCGGGCGCGCTCCCCGCGGAGATCGCCGGCCCCATCCTCAAGGAGGTGGTGGAGCGGCTCCGCTTCCTCCAGGACGTGGGTCTCGAGTACCTGACCCTGGGGCGGGCGGCCGGCTCCCTCTCCGGCGGCGAGGCCCAGCGCATCCGGCTGGCCACCCAGATCGGGAGCCGCCTGGTGGGTGTGCTCTATATCCTGGACGAGCCGTCCATCGGGCTCCACCAGAGGGACAACGACCGCCTCCTGGAGACGTTGAAGCGGCTCCGGGACCTCGGGAACACGGTCATCGTGGTGGAGCACGACGAGGACACCATCCGCGCCGCGGACTACGTGGTGGACCTGGGCCCGGGCGCCGGGCGCCACGGAGGCGAGGTGGTGGTGGCGGGCACCCTGGACGCCGTCCTCGGGGACCGGCGCTCCCTCACCGGCGCCTACCTGCGCGGCGAGCGGGAGATCCCCGTCCCGGCCGAGCGCAGGAAGCCGGATCCGAAGCGGGCGCTCGTGGTCCGGGGCGCCGCCGGGCACAACCTGCGCAAGCTGGACGTCCGCTTCCCGCTGGGCACCTTCGTCGCGGTCACCGGGGTGAGCGGCTCGGGCAAGTCCACCCTCGTGAACGAGACCCTCTACCACGCCCTGGCCCGGCACTACTTCCGGAGCAAGCTGGTCCCGGCGCGCCACGACGGGATCGACGGGCTGGATCTCGTGGACAAGGTCATCGACGTGGACCAGTCCCCCATCGGGCGCACGCCCCGGTCCAACCCGGCCACCTACACCGGGCTGTTCACGCCCATCCGGGACCTCTTCGCCAACCTCCCCGAGTCGCAGATGCGGGGCTACGGCCCCGGACGCTTCTCCTTCAACGTGAAGGGCGGGCGGTGCGAGGCGTGCTCCGGCGACGGGCTCGTGAAGATCGAGATGCACTTCCTCCCCGACGTCTACGTTCCCTGCGACGTGTGCCGCGGGCGGCGCTACAACCGCGAGACGCTGGACGTCTACTTCAAGGGCAGGAACATCGCCGACGTCCTGGACATGACCGTCGACGAAGCGCTGGACTTCTTCGACGCCCAGCCCCGCATCAAGGCCAAGCTGGAGACCCTCTCCGACGTGGGCCTGGGCTACATCCACGTGGGCCAGTCCGCCACCACGCTCTCCGGGGGCGAGGCGCAGCGCGTGAAGCTGGCCGCCGAGCTCTCCAAGAAGAGCACGGGGAGCACCCTGTACATCCTGGACGAGCCCACCACAGGCCTCCACTTCGAGGACGTGCGGGTTCTCCTCGAGGTCCTGCACCGCCTGGTGGACCTGGGGAACACGGTGGTGGTCATCGAGCACAACCTGCACGTCGTGAAGACCGCGGACTGGGTCGTGGACCTTGGCCCTGAAGGCGGAGCGGCCGGTGGACGTATCGTCGTGGAGGGGACCCCGGAGCAGGTGGCGGCCGACTCGGGGTCGTACACGGGACAGCACCTGGCGCGGCTGCTGAAGGCGGGGAAGGGGCGGAAGCGTTGACGTGCGCGGCCTGCCGGGGAGGGCGTCGCACGGCGCGGCCCGACGCAGTAGCTTGGTGGGCCGGGGGCGTCCCGGGGTGGGAAACCCGCCGCCCGGCGGTGCCGTAGGGTCCGAAGCGACGAGGCGAGAACGGCTTCCGCCCTGCGGAGGCTCCAGAGAAGGGAGACGGCCATGGTTACCCGAGAGGATCTCGAGAGCTTCTTCATCCGCATGGACCTCGAGTACGAAGAGGTCGACAAGGGCATGTACCTCGTGCGGGGACGCAACAGCAGCCTCCCCACGGTGGTCCACCACACCGACCAGCTCCTGCTCATCCGGATGAAGGTCATGGATCTGCCGGAGAAGGCCTGCGACGCGCTGGCGCTGTACCGGACGCTCCTGGAGCTGAACGCGACGGACATCGTCCACGGCGCCTACGGCATCGAGGACAAGGAGCTCATCCTGAGCGACACCCTGGAGCTGGAGACCCTGGACTTCCTCGAGCTTCAGGCCTCGATGGAGTCGATGGAGCTCGCTGCATCGGGGCACATGGAAAAACTCAAGGCGCTTGCCGGCGTCGGGGCGGAGGGCTGACGAATGGGCATCTTCCAGAAGCTGTCCACGGTGATCAAGTCGAACATCAACGACCTCATCTCCCGGGCCGAGAACCCGGAGAAGATGCTCAACCAGATCATCCTGGACATGCGCGACCAGCTGGCCAAGGCCAAGCGGGAGGTCGCCGCCGCCATCGCCGACGAGCGCAAGCTCAAGGCGCAGCTCGAGGACGAGGTCAAGCAGGCGAGGGATTGGGAGAGCCGGGCCATGCTGGCCATCAAGGAGGGCCGCGACGACCTGGCCAAGCAGGCCCTGGTCCGCCAGCAGGAGCATGCCGAGCGGGCCCACATGTTCCAGCAGACCTGGCAGCAGCAGGCTGCCGAGACCGAGAAGCTGAAGGGCTCGCTACGGCAGCTGAACGACAAGATCGAGGAGGCGAAGCGGAAGCGGAACCTCCTCATCGCCAAGCAGAAGCGTGCCCAGGCGCAGCGCCGCATCCACGAGACCCTGTCGGGTCTGTCCGACACGTCGGCCTTCGAGGCGTTCAACCGCATGGCCGAGAAGATCGAGGACGAGGAGCGCCGCACGCTGGCTCAGGTCGAGGTCACCGAGGCTATCGCCGGGGACACCCTCGAGACCGAGTTCCTCCAGCTCGAGAAGGGGACCGGCGGCGCCGACGTGGAATCCAAGCTCGCCGCCCTCAAGCAGCAGATGGGACTCCTGCCCGCCGGACCGTCCACCCCCGCCGAGAAGCCCAAGCAGCTGGGCGCCGGGAAGACGGTCCAGGAGGCGCAGGTGGTGGAGCAGGCCCCGGGCGAGCACATTCCCGAGGCCCAGCTCATCGCCGAGTTCGACCGGCTGGAGGAGAAGACCGGCTGACCGTCCGCGTCCTGTGGGGCTCCGCGGTTCAGGCC
>JBFYZE010000214.1:0-10163 GCA_041309665.1 Gemmatimonadales bacterium
GCTATAGCGTGAGGGATACACCCGTTCCCATCCCGAACACGGCCGTTAAGCCTCACAGCGCGGATGGTACTGCCGGGGCAGCTCGGTGGGAGAGTACGTCGCCGCCGACTTATCTTCGAAGGCCCCCCTCGCTTCAACGCGACGGGGGGCCTTCGCCTTTCCGGGCGGCTGCCCAGGGGGACGCGATGGCGTGCGCGACCAGGAGCACGACGACCCAGTAGAAGGCGAACTCGAAGACGCCGAACACGAGCGCCGAGGCCGGCGTGATTCCCCTCACGACGGCGCACCCCTCCAGAAGGCCGCGACCGTAGATGCCGGAGAGGTGGCCGGGGAGGGAGAGGAGTCCGCCCAGGACGAGGAACGGCACCACGGGGCGGTGAGGGAGGAGGCGGCGCGCCATCCACCACAATCCCCACCCGAGGAGGCCGTCCACGGTGCCCACGAAGGGCGCCGCGATCCTGGCCCACGGCGGGAGCACGGCGCCGTAGCACGTGTCCCAGAAGGTCCAGGCTGCCCATCCGTAGAGCGACGTGAACCAGACGATCCCGACGAGGAGCAGCGCGGTGGGGAGTCGTGCCGGGAAGGGTGCGCGCACGCGCACGGCGGCGAGGAACCCCAGGGCGAGCACGAGGGTCCCGGCGATCAGCGTCGCCGTCCACATCTGCTCCGTGGTGACCGCGACTACCTCCGGCATGCTCGGGAATGCACCCGGCGCGCGCGAGGCGTGCGCTACGAGCACCTGCGGAACGCGGGAAGGTGAGCCCGGAGCGAGGCCCGGCGGTTCCGGATGAGGGCGCCGGGCACGCCTGCGGGGAGCGTCAGCCCCATGGAGCGGTCAGACGGCCTCCGGGCCGGAGTCCTCCATCACTCCCCGGCAGATGACCTCCGTCCGGTGCTCGTCGTCGGGGGCCAGGAGGTCGGACCCGGCGCGCACGCGCCGCGGGCGAGCGCGAAGGATCCGGCTCGTGACGCACGTGGGGTACGCGCCGTGAGGCGATGAGGCGAGGGCTGCATGGTGTGACCTGCGTGGATGGCGGTCGAGGATTCTCGACCTGGTCAGGCCGGGAGGACAGGGCCCCAGCGGGGCCATCCTCGCGTGCTAGACCGCGCGCGGATCCGCGGCGTCAAGAGCCCGGAGCAGTCTCCGCACTGCCTCCGCCGGGTCTGCGGCCGACATGACCGCGCCCACCACGGCCACGCCCGCGGCGCCCGTGGATGCGATCTCAACCGCGCGCTCCACCGTGATTCCTCCGATGGCCACCACCGGGACCGGGACGGCCCGGACCACCGCGGAGAGCCCGTCCACGCCGATCACGTCTCCTGCGTCGACCTTGGTGGTGGTGGCGTATACGGTGCCGCACCCGATGTAGTCGGCGCCCTCAGTGACGGCGCGCCGAGCCACCTCCGGGTCGTCGGCGGAGCGCCCCACCAGGAACCCGGGCGGCGTGATGGCGCGCACGGCGGCCACCGGGAGGTCGTGGGGGCCTACGTGCACGCCGTCGGCTTCCAGCGCGAGCGCCACGTCCACGCGGTCGTTGACGAAGAGGAGGGCATCGTGGGCGCGGGTGAGAGCACGGAGCTCGCGGCCGACCTCGACCAGCACGCGGGCCGGGTCCCCCTTGTTGCGGAGCTGCACGCTCCGGGCGCCGGCCTCGAGGGCCGCGCCCACCACCTCCGCCACCCGGTGCGGAGCCGCGAGCCGGGCGTCGGTGACGATCAGGACCCGGAGGGCCTCCGGGAGAGGGATGGAGATCATCGACTCGCCGCCTCGGCCCGCTCCCTGCGCGCCGAGGACACCGCCCGGTTGTGCTCGGCCAGCGTCCTGCTGAAGGCGTGGGACCCGTCGGAGCGTGCCACGAAGTACAGGTACGGCTCGGTGGCGGGGTAGAGCGTGGCGTGGATCGCCTCCTCCCCCGGCGCGCCGATGGGGCCTGGAGGGAGCCCGGGCTTCCGGTAGGTGTTGTACGGGCTGTCGGCCACCGAGTCGATGGCGGCGAACAGGAGCCGCTCCCGGTAGCCACCGAGGGCGTAGAGCACGGTGGGGTCCGCCTGGAGGAGCCACCCGCGCCGGAGCCGGTTGTGGTAGACGCTGGCGATGCGGGGCATCTCGTCGGGGCGCCGGGCCTCGGCCTGCACGATGGAGGCCAGCGTCACCGCCTCCCGCTCGCTCATTCCCAGGGAGTCCAGGCGGGCACGCCGCTCCGGCGTCCACACGGCGCGGTAGCGGCGGGTCATGGCCCGGAGGACGACATCCACGGGCACGCCCGCGGCGAACCGGTACGTGTCCGGGAAGAGGTAGCCCTCGAGGCTGGGACCCGGCACGTCGTAGCGTTCGGCGGCGTCCTCCTCGCTCAGCGCCTCCAGCACGGCTTCCTCCGGGGCCTCGGAGGCCCGAGCGATGCGCGGCACCATCTGCGCGAGCCGGAACCCCTCGGGGACGGTCATGGGCACGGTCACCACCCGCCCCTCGGTGAGGGCGTTCAGGATCTCGTTCCAGCCGGATCCGGGCGTGAGCTCGTAGCGGCCGGCCCGGATGTGCCGCTCGTCGCCGCGAAGACGTGCGTAGATGCGGAAGGCCGTCGCGTGACGCACGACGCCCCGGGCCTCGAGCGAGTCCACCACGGCGGAAAAGGAGGACCCGGCCGGCACGGTGAGATGGAGGGGCGTCCCGTGGGGACCGGCGCACCCCAGGGCGACGAGGCACCCCAGCGCCAGGGCATGAACGCTCCTCATGACCTGGGACCGTCCAGCCAGGCTTGCAGGACGAGGGCGGCCGCCGCGGCGTCCACCCGCCCCTTGTCCTCACGCTGCCGTTTGCGCAGCCCCAGGGAACGGACGGCCTTCTCGGCGCGCACGGACGTGAAGCGCTCGTCCACGTACGACACGGGGAGCCCGAGGCGCCGCGCGAGCTCGTCGCCCACGGAGCGGACCTCCCGGCACCAGGGAGTCTCGGTCCCGCGCAGGTCGAGTGGGAGTCCCACCACGAGGCGCTCCACCGCATGCGCCCGGGCCAACTCCTCCAGGCGGGCGAGGGGCGGACGCTTGCCGGTTCTCCGCTGGAGCGTCTCGAACGGGGAGGCGATGGTCCCGGTGGGGTCGCTCAGGGCCACCCCGATCCGGCGCTCCCCCAGGTCCAGGCCGAGCACCCGCACCCGAGGCCGTCCTAGAGGGAAGCCAGGGCGCCGGGAACGTCCGAGCCCTGCACGAGCTTCCCGTACAGGTCGTGGACGGCCAGGGCGTTGCCGAATGCGAACGAGCAATGCCCGTCCCCCCGCGCGCGGCACGAGATCTCGAGGACCGCCACGGGGCCACCGGCCAGGGTGCTGAGCATCCCCGAGAGGAACCCTGCGGTGAAGGAGCAGGAGGCGTCTTCGCCTCCGGGCGCGGCTCCCTCCGCCCAGTCCGGGCTGGTGAGGAGCCCCACGGCCGGATGGGCGGGCGCGTGGGTCAGGGAGCCCCATCCGCGTCGGGCGAAGAAGGTCGCCAGCCTCGTCCAGAACACGTCCTGGGGGAGCGCCAGGACGTCCTCGCCCGGCGACGTCCTGAGCGCGGGCGCCGCGGCGACGCCGGCCGAGTACCCCGCGGCGTGGAGGGCGTGGACGGCCACGAGGGGGCCGGCCTCCGTCTCCAGGGCGGCGCGCAGGTCCCCGAAGAGGGTGGCGGGGACCACGATCTCGGAGAGGGGCGGCGAAGCGGCGTCCATGGTTCCTCCAGGCTCGTCGGGCGTATTCAGGTCCGCTAATATAGAACACAAGGGACGGTCCGCCGAACGGGCGGACCTCGTCGCGAGGCAGAGAGGGATCAGAGAGGGATCATGGAATATGATCGCAGGAGGCAGGTCGTCGGGTTCGTCTCAGGACTCCTCCTCGGCGCCATCATCGGTGCCGGCGTGGCGCTGCTCGCGGCCCCCGAATCGGGGCGCAGCACCCGGAAGCGCTTGAAGAAGGCGGCAGCCGGCATGAAGGGCGATGCGGCCGACCGGTGGGACGAGCTCTCCGAGGACGTGAAGGAAAAGGTGGACGTCGCCCTCAAGGGTGCCCGCAAACGCCTGACCCGGTGAGGCTCGACCCGGGCGGAGCTCCATGATCCCGTCCCGGATCATCGAGACGAAGCGGGATGGAGGCGTCCTGGCGCAGGCCGACCTCCAGTCGTTCCTGGACGGGTATCTCCAGGGGGCCATCCCCGACTACCAGATGGCCGCCTTTCTCATGGCGACCTACTTCCGCGGCCTGGAGCCGGGCGAGGCCGAAGTGCTGGTGTGTGCCATGGTGGGCTCCGGGTCGGTCCTGGACCTCTCCTGGCTGGACGGCCCCAGGGTGGACAAACACTCCACCGGGGGCGTGGGCGACAAGGTCTCCCTGGCACTGGCGCCCCTGGCGGCGGAGCTCGGTCTGTTCGTTCCCATGATGTCCGGGCGGGGCCTCGCCCACACCACGGGCACGCTGGACAAGCTGGAGGCGTTCCCCGGATTCCGCACCGACCTGACGCTGGACGAGTTCCGGCGCGTCCTCGGCAGCGTGGGGTGCGCGATGATCGGTCAGAGTGCGGAGATCGCGCCGCTGGACCGGCGCCTCTACGCGCTGCGGGACGTCACCGCCACCGTGCCGGTCCTCCCGCTCATCGCGGCGAGCATCATGAGCAAGAAGCTGGCCGAGGACCTGACGGGGCTCGTCCTGGACGTGAAGGTGGGATCGGCCGCGTTCATCCCCGAGGAGGAGCGGGCCCTTTCCCTGGCCTCGGCGATGGTCGGCATCGGAGACGCGCGCGGGCTTCCCACCGTCGCCCTCCTCACCGCCATGGACCGCCCGCTCGGGCGGGCGGTGGGGAATGCCCTGGAGACCGCCGAGGCCGTCGCCTGCCTCCGGTCGGAGGGCCCGGCGGACCTGAGGGAGCTCGTCCTCGTGGAGGCCTCGGAGATGCTCCTCGCGGGGTTCCCGGGGCTCGGACGGGCAGAGGCCCGGGCCAGGGCCGAGGCGACGTTGTCCAGCGGTCGGGCGCTGGAGCGGCTGGCGCGCCTGGTGGAGGCCCAGGGAGGAGACTCCGGCATCATCGACGAGCCGCGCCGCTTCGCCACGGCCCCAGAGCGCTCGGTGGTGGAGGCCCGGGAGGCGGGGACGGTGCTCGGCGTGGATCCGCTCCCGCTCGGGCAAGCCGTGGTCACGCTGGGGGGTGGGCGCCGGCGGCTGGGCGAGGCCATCCACCTGGGTGTCGGCTTCGAGCTCGCCCTCGCTCCCGGAGACCGGGTGGAGAAGGGCGATCCCCTGGGGACCGTGCACGCGCTCGACGCCGACGGCGTGGCGGTGGGCGAAGCTGCCCTCCGCTCCGCGGTCCACGTGGGGGACGGCGTCGCCACGCAGCGCCCCCTCGTCTCCCATCGGGTGAGCGCTGCCGGGGTGGTGCGCTACTGAGGCTCCGCGGGCGTGTCCGCGTGCCAGACCCGGAAGGTCACGCCGGCGGCCTCCAGCACCTCCGCCAACCTGGCGGCACGCTCCGGGAGCGTGATGAGCGCCAGGTCGCAACCGGCACGGGAACCGGCCGGCGCCGGGACCACCTCCGCCGGAATCCGCGCCTCGCGCGCCACCTCCTCGGCCCACAGGGCGGCGGTGGTGGTGTCGAAGACGAAGGTCCGGTACAGCGGCTCCGTCACGGGCTCCGCCGGGGGATTCCCAGGCGGCGTGGGCCGGAGTCGCCGCAGTACTCGGTAGGCTCGGAGCCGGGCACGTAGTACTCGAGGTATTGGTCCTCCGCGGAGCACCAGCGGGAGGCGAGCTTCCCCGTCCTCTTGTCCACGAGCGCCGTCTTCAGGCCCACGGGCATCCGCCAGCCCGTGGGCACGGCGAGGACGGGCTCGGCAGCCGGACCGCCGCCCTCCCCGGGCTCGGAGCCGTAGTACACCTGCTTCATGAAGCGTCCCCACACCGGGCCCGCGAGCCCGCCGCCGGTCGCCTGCCGCCCCCGGTGCAGCTTGAAGATCGGCTGCGGACGGTCCGTCCCGAACCACACGGCCGCGAGCAGGTCGGGCGTGAACCCGACGAACCAGACGTCGGTGCCGTCGTTGGTGGTGCCGGTCTTGCCGCCGGCGGGCACGTCCCGAGGCAGGCCGGCGACCAGCCGGATCGCGTTGTACCCGGTGCCTCGCGTGACCACGTCCTGCAGCATCGTGACCATGACCCCCGCGACCAGGGAGTCGAGCACCTGCGTTCGCTCGGGCTGGGGCTCCCAGAGCACCTTCCCGGTGGCGTCCTCGACGCGGACGATCGGGAAGGGGCGGACCTTCGTCCCCAGCGCTGGGAAGGCGGAGTAGGCCTCGGCCATCTGCATGGGGATGACCTCCACGGCGCCGATGGTGGTGGAGGGGTAGCGCTCGATCTCGGTCTGGATCCCCATCCTGCGGGCGGTCTGTGCCACCGACTCGATCCCCACCTCCTCCCAGCCCAGCTTGATGGCGATCATGTTCGTGGAGGTGTACAGGCCCTCCCGCAGGGTGATGGGCCCCTTGAAGTCGGGGTCGAAGTTGCTCGGCTCCCACACGGTCCCGTCCACCTGGGGGTAGGCGAGGGGGGAGTCCTCGACGATGTGGGAGGGGGGGATGCCGGCGGCGATGGCCGCCGTGTACACGAAGGGCTTGAAGGAGGACCCCGCCTGCCGGTGGGCCAGCCTCGCCCGGTCGAACTTGGACTGGCCGAAGTCCCGGCCTCCCACCATGGCGCGGACGTGCCCGGTGGACGGATCCAGCGCCACGAACGCACCCTGGAGATAGGGCGTCTGCCCGGGGAAGGACTGGACCGTGTCGAACTCCTCGTATTTCCGGTGCGCGAAGATGGGGTCGGACTCGATGGCCACGAAGCCGGAGTCCATGGCCACCTCGGCGGCCTTCTGCATGTCCACGTCCAGCGTGGTGTAGACCCGGAGCCCGTTGCGGTAGATCTCGTCGCCGAACCGGGAGTCCAGGATCTGGCGCACCCACTCCGTGAAGTACGGCGCCTGGGAGGCCACCGTCCCGTCCGGCTCCCGCTGCGGGAGGGGAGCCGCCTTCCAGCGCTCCGCTTCCTCGTCCGTGAGGTACTCCTCGTCGGCCATGCGGGACAGGACCAGGTCCCGGCGCCGCTTCGCACGCTCCGGGCTCCGGAACGGGTCGTACAGGCCGGGCATGTTCAGGATGGCGGCGAGGAGCGCCGCCTCCGCCACGTCGATGTCGGTGACGCTCTTGCCGAAGTAGTTGCGCGCGGCGTTCTGGAAGCCGTACCCCCGGCCCATGTAGATCTCGTTGAGGTAGGCCTCGAGGATCTGCTCCTTGGTGTACGACCGCTCCAGGTCCCTGGCGACCTGGACCTCCTTCAGCTTGCGCATGTAGGCGCGGAACCCGCGCCGCTCGAAGCCGATCTCGTCCTCGAACATGTTACGCGCCAGCTGCTGGGTGATCGTGCTTCCACCCCCCAGATTCTGGCGGGTCAGTTTTCCGAAGGCGGCCCTCGCGATTCCCCTGGGGTCGAAGCCGTGATGGTCGAAGAAACGGTGGTCCTCGATGGCCACCACCGCCTGCGGCACGTGGGGGGGGAGGGCATGGATGGAGATGGGCGTGCGCCGCTCGAACCCGATCTCGGCGATGAGCCGGCCGTCCCAGCTCAGGAGCTTGGACGTCTGCTCGGGCTCGTACGTCTTGATCTGCGCGATGGAGGGGCAAGCGTCGCCGGCGCAGAGGTTGTTCCAGGTGCCCCAGGCGCCGCCGGCGCCCACGGCGCTGAGGAACGCGGACGCCAGGAGGAGCCGCCGGGGACGCCACAGCCTGGAGAGGAGCTTCTTGGTCTTCAGGGTCGTCTTCGCTCGCGTTGTCACGGCATCCTTGGACAGAGACTGGTACCCTCGATTGCAAGGACGGTGCCAGGTCGGGCCCATGTCCGCCGTCGGCTCGCCAAGCTAGCGACGCTCCGGTGGGAGCCTCAAGCGCGCGGTGCCGCCTTGACCCGCTCCCCGGGGTCCGCCACTCTCCGTTGCCGCGGGCATGGATCACCATCCCCCACACCGGAGCACGACCGTTGATCACGAACCCTCGCCGCGTGGAGAAGCCCTGGGGGCACGAGCTCATCTGGGCTGAGACGGAGCTCTACGTTGGGAAGATCCTCCACGTGAAGGCCGGCGAGGCGCTCTCGGTCCAGATGCACGAGGTCAAGGACGAGACGCTGCACCTCCTTACCGGGGCGATCGAGCTCTGGGCCGGTCCCTCGCCCGACGCCATGGTGAAGGTGGGCCTCGCCCACGGGGAGTCCTTCCGGGTCCGCCCGCGCACGGTGCACAAGATCGTGGCGTTGACCGACGCCGACGTCCTGGAGGCGTCCACGCCCCATCTCCAGGACGTGGTGCGGTTCCAGGACCGCTACGGGCGGGCCCCGGCCGGGTCGTGATCCCGCCGCGACCGCGCCGGCGATTGGTCTTCGCCCTGGGCGCCAACCTGGGGGACCCGCTCGGCACGCTGCGCACCGCCGCCGCCCGGCTGGCTTCGAGGCTGGATCGCCCCGAAGTGTCGGCGGTCTACCGGACACCCCCGGAGGGGAACGCTCCCCAACCCCCCTACCTCAACGCCGTCGTGGTGGGCGAAGGGACGCTGGATCCCGCGGAGGCGCTGGCGCTCGCCCGGGAGGCGGAGCGAGGCGCCGGGCGCGAGCGCCCCTACGAGGGGGCTCCGCGCACCCTGGACGTGGACGTGCTCTTCGTCGGCGACGCCGTGGTGGACACGCCCTCGCTTCGCGTCCCGCACCCTCGCTGGCGCACCCGGGACTTCGTCGTGGTCCCCCTCCTCGACGTCGCCCCGGATCTGCGGGACCCCGAGACGGGCGACCGAGTCCGGGACGTGGCCCGCGCGGCCGGATGGGGCCCGGAGCGGTTCCCGCTCGTGATGGAGCGTGGCGGCCTGCTGTCCCCCGGGGAGGGCGCATGAAGCTCGCGGGGTGGTGCGGGCTGACCCTCGCCGTGTGGGCTCTGTCGGCCTGCAGTGGTGACGCGCAGCAGACCCGGGCTCTGGTGACGTCGTCGGACCCCGAGCTCCGGGAGTTGGCCGCTGCCCTCCTTCCCGATCTGGCCAGGCGCTCCGGGCTCGAGCTGAAGGGGCCGGTACGCCTGGAGAAGCGCACGCGCCCGGAGCTGGTGCGGTACCTGCGTCACAAGCTCGACGAGCAGCTCCCGGAGAGCGAGGCGCGGCGGACGGTGGCCGTGTACGCTCTCCTCGGGCTGGTCCCGGACACCCTCGATCTGCGGGCCCTCATGCTCGGTCTCTACACGGAGCAGGTGGCGGGCTTCTACGAGCCGGACTCCGCGGCGCTCTTCATCCTCGACGATCAGCCCGCCGCCGTGCTCCAGCCCCTGCTCGTGCACGAGCTCGTCCACGCCGTCCAGGACCAGACGGTGGACCTGGAGGCCCTCACGGACCCGGAGCTCGGCAACGACCGCGCGACCGCGGCCCAGGCCGCCATCGAGGGGCACGCCACCCTGGTCATGCTGGAGTATCTCACCGAGCAGATGCGGGGCACGCCGGTGGACCTGGGCAAGGTGCGCGACTTCGCGGGGAGCCTGGGCCCTGCCCTGGAGGGCATGCAGAGTCAGTTCCCCGCCCTCGCCGGCGCCCCCACGGTCGTGCGCCGCACGCTCCTCTTCCCCTATGTGGAGGGGGCCGCCTTCGTGCAGGACCTGTGGAGCCGGGGCACGCGCCCCGCGCCCTTCGGCCCGAACCTTCCCCTCTCCACCGAGCAGGTCCTCACGCGCGACCGCACCGACGCGCCGGTCCGCCTCTCCCTGACCGTGGACGGAGCCCGGAGCGTCCACCAGGACGACCTCGGCCGACTGGAGGGAGGCATCTTCCTCGAGACCCACGTGGGTGCGGGGCAGGGGCGGCTGGCGGACGGGTGGGGTGGGGACCGCTACGCGCTGCTGGACCTCCCCGGGGGCCGACAGGGACTGGCCTGGGTCGTCGTCTGGGACGAGGCCGCGGCCAGGGACGCGTGGGTCGGGGCGATGGTGGGGCGCCTGGGGCGGCTGTCCTCGCCGGCGACGGTGGACGCCCTGGACGTGGGCGGGCGAGCCGCCTCGCTGCTCCGCGTCGGCCTGCCGCGCGGCGTGGCCGTGCACGCGGAGGTCCGCCCGTGAGCCCGCCGGTCCGGGGCGGGAGCCAG
>JBFYZE010000215.1:0-3324 GCA_041309665.1 Gemmatimonadales bacterium
CCAGGGCGGTCTTCCCGCCCTCCAGCCCCTCCCGGTCCGTGGCCAGGCCCCAGAAGCCCGCCTCCAGCGTCTTGCTCCCGCGGAATCGGGACGTGTGGTAGGTGAAGTCCCCTCCCACCAGGTACGAGCCCCCCGCTCCGGTGGGATCGCCGAAGGTGCCGATGAGCCCCAGCGTGCTCTCCTCCAGCACGTTCTGGCGGACGCGGAACGCGCCCATGGTCGAAGCGCCCACCACGCCCTCCACGTCGCCGGTGTGGAGGACCAGCCCCGCCACGCTGGTGCCGCCGACGCGTCCCGTGACCTTGCCGCCGACCTCCAGGGGGACCGACGCGCCCTCGTACAGCCCCACGCGGCGGCTGAAGAAGGGGACGATGTCCGAGCTGCGGAAGTTGGTGAGCCCCACCCCGAAGCTGAAGAGGTCCGAACCCTCCAGGAAGAACGAGCGCTTCTCGGGGAAGAACAGCGGGAAGCGGGTGAGGTTGGTCTGCCGCGTGTCCACCTCGGTCTCGGCGAAGTCGGTGTTCACCGTGGCCATGGCGGTGAGGTTGGAGCCGAGGCGCTGGAAGACGTCCAGGCTGGGCTCCAGGTCGCTCTCCCAGTCGCCGTCCTCCCCGGCCTTCGCCACCGTGGGCACCACGGCGGGGCGCACCGTCAGACCCAGTCCCGTGTCGAACCCGGGGAGACCGGTAAGGAGCCCGGCCCGGATCGTCTGGGAGAGCTGCGCGTCCCGGAAGGGGCTGGCCCATCGGCTCACCTCCTGGAGACGCTCCACCCTCCGCTCCACGTTGAAGCCCCAGCGGTCGAGGGACGCGTCGAAGGTGAGGCTCTTCAGCGGGATGCGGATCTCGGCGGACCACCCGTCCGGACCGCGGGCGGTGCGGGCCTCCCACACCGCGTCCCACTGCGCGTCCTCTCCCCCCATGGTGTTTCGCGCGACGAGCGCGTCGTAGCGGGCACCCCCGGGGTTGACGGCGAAGACGAACCCGGTGCGACCGTCGAGGAAGGGGTCCAGGACGATCTTCACATAGTCCTCGTTGCGCATCTCCGGATCGCGTGCCTTGGAGGTGCTCACGATCCCCGACGGATCGGGGTCGTGCGCCAGCACGCCGATGACGAGGTCGTGACGGTCGGCGAGCACGCGGACGAGGGTGGCTGCCAGGGGCGTCCCTCCCTCCGTGGGCTCGGTCATGGTCAGTGCCGGGATGGCGGGCGCCGCCGCCCACCCGGGCTCGTCGAGGATCCCGTCGAGCCGCAGCCCTGCCTGGAGCGCCCCCACCGCCAGCGTCGGCCTCGGCGAGCCGTCGGGAAGCGTGGGGAGCTGACCTTCGGCCGCCCGGGGAAGCGCGAGAAGGAAGAGGAGCGCGCAGGCCACGAGGCGTGGTGCGCAGGCCGCAGGGCGTGGTGCCGGGAGCGCGGGGGCCGGGGCGGATCTATCGGGCATGATGGCGTCGGGGCCAGGAGTCGGGTCCGGAGCGTCGGGCGTTGCGGGACGCGCAAATATGGCACCGACGCCCGCCCGGGTGTTGGGGACGGCTCGGACGCCGCGGCGCACCAGCAGCGAAGACGTGACGCACCCGTAGCGGAAGGGGGTACATCTTCCCGTGCCCCAGGGGTAGCTTCAGGCCAGGAGCACCTCCGGCGAGGCGTCGCCCCCGAGGCGGCGGCTCGCCATGCCCGCACCCCCCTCCGCCGACCGCCATGAACGCCCCCCGCGCTCTGATCGTCTTCGCCGCCGCATTCCTCCTCTCCGCCCCTCTTTCCTCGTGCGGCGGCGTGCGCCGGGGGAGCGCGAGCGAGCGCCCCGCCCGGGTTGTCCTCCTCATCGGTGACGGCGTCGGCGCCGCCTACTGGACCGCTGCCCGCTTCGCCGCCCAGCCCCTGCAGGTGGAGCGCTTCACCACCATGGGCCTCGTGGACACCCGGAGCACGAGCTCCTGGATCACGGACAGCGCCGCGGGAGGCACCGCCTATTCCACCGGCGTGCGCACCTACAACGGCGCCATCGGCGTGGGGCCCGACTCCGTCCCCGTCCCCAACGTCCTCGAGGCGGCGCGGGCCCGGGGATGGGCCACCGGCATCGTCTCCACGTCGAGCGTGACCCACGCCACCCCGGCCTCCTTCGTCGCCCACGTCCCGTCCCGGAGCCAGGAGTTCGACATCGCGAAGGACATCGCGGCGTCGGGGGTGGACGTCTTCCTGGGCGGTGGCGTACGCTGGTTCGATCGCGCCGTGCGCCCCGACAGCACCGATCTTCTGGCGCCGGTACGCTCGACCCACACCCTCGTGACCTCGGCGGCGGAGCTCGCGGCCGTGGACCTTCCCTCCACGACGCGTCTGGCCGGTCTGTTTGCGGAGAACGGGATGCCCGCTGCGGCGGAGCGCACGCCCACCCTCCCCGAAATGACCCGCGCCGCCCTGGAGGTCCTGGCGAAGGACCGGGACGGTTTCTTCCTCATGGTGGAGGGCTCCCAGCCGGACTGGCTGGGCCACGACAACGCCCCCATCGAGGACGTGGCGCGCGAGGTCCTGGACTTCGACGCCGCCGTCGGGGCGGCGCTGGACTTCGCCGATGCGAACCCTGGCACGCTGGTCGTGGTGGTGGCCGACCACGAGACGGGGGGGCTGGCCATCGAGCTCACCCCCGACTCCGTCCACGTGGAGGGCACCCCCCGGGTGCCCTTCGCCGATTACGCCACCACCGGGCATACCGGGCAGATGGTCCCCCTCTTCGCCGCCGGACCGGGCGCGCACCTCTTCGGCGGGGTGAAGGACAACTTCCGCGTGGGGCAGATCCTCATGTCCCTGGTGACGAGGTAGGACCGCCATGGACCGCGCCGCGACGCTGCAGAGGCTGAAGAGATCACCCGGAGGCTGGGACCTCGTCGTGGTGGGCGGGGGCGCCACCGGCGTGGGGATCGCGCTGGACGCCGCGGCCCGCGGACACGACGTGGCCCTCCTGGAGGCGAGCGACTTCGGCAAGGGCACCTCGTCGCGCTCCACCAAGCTCATCCACGGCGGCGTGCGCTATCTCCAGCAGGGCAACGTCCCCCTGGTGCTGGAGGCGCTCCGCGAGCGGGGGATCCTGCGCGCCAACGCTCCCCACCTGGTTCACGACCTCCCCTTCGTGGTCCCGAACTACAAGTGGTGGGAGGCGCCCTTCTACGGCGTCGGGATGCGCGTCTACGACGGGATGGCGGGCAAGTACGGGTTCGGATCGTCCAGGAACCTCTCCCGGGAGGAGACGCTGGAGCGCATCCCCAACCTGGAGGACGACGACCTGAAGGGCGGCGTGGTCTACCACGACGGGCAGTTCGACGACGCCCG
>JBFYZE010000216.1:0-2694 GCA_041309665.1 Gemmatimonadales bacterium
CCAGGGCCCCGTCGGCGAACTCCTTCACCGACCGGACGAAGAACCTGTTCTCGTAGTTGAGCGGCTTGCCCAGCTGCCTGGCGGCGCTGGGGTGCACCATCTCGTTGATGCGGATGCGCAGGAGACCCACCTCGTAGAGCTTGAGCCGGCGCTGGACCTCATCGTAGTCCGTCATGCTGGCCCCGTGGATGGTGGTGAGGCCGCTGGCGACGGCGAGCTGGGTCCCCTCCACCAGGTTGCGGCTCCTCTCGTAGCCGGTGAGGGGGGGCAGGGGCGGTATGAGCCGGGTGAGCTGGGTCGGGGCCCGCTCCACGAACTCGCCGGTGGGCTCCCCGTTCTCGTCCTTCTTGATGTGGCCCCCTTCCGGGTCCGGCGTGTTCCGGGTGATGCCCGCCAGCTCCAGGGCCTTGCTGTTGGCGCCGCTCCCGTGGGTGTAGCGGGTGATGTAGACCGGGTTGTCCGGCGCCGCGGCGTCGAGGAGCTCCTTGCGGAAGACCGGCGGGTCCCAGACGTCGGACATCCAGCCGCTGAGCACGATCCACCGGGGCTCCGGGCCCGGGCGCATCCCCTCTCCCGTGGCCAGGGCGCGGCGGATCACCTCCTGCATCCGCGCCACCGAGGCCCACTCGCCGATCCCCGTGCGGATGTCCGGGACCTGCGGGTAGAGCTCCCTCTCCCCGTAGCGGATGTGGACATGGGCGTCGTGGAGACCCGGGATGACGGTCTTCCCGGTCAGGTTCACCACGACGGTGTTGGGTCCGATGTGCGCCTGGACCCCGGCCGCGGCCCCCACGTAGATGAACCTCCCGTCCTTCACGGCCATGGCCGAGGCGGTGCTGAACGCTTGATCCACAGTGTGGATGGTGCCGTTGATATAGGCCCGGTCGGCCTCCTGGGCGTGGGCGGCACCCCTCGACGCCAGGATCCCGACGAACGCCAGGATACCCATGAACACGGAGTCGAGACCTCTCCTGGAAGCGCTCATCTCATCCCCTCCTCATCGGGTCGGGACAGGACATTCAACCGCGCCGCGGGGTTCGGGAGCACGCTAGGCTGCGGGTGAGGGGGGGGCAAGGGAGACGCACCTCTGGGTGGCCCCGCTCGCCTGAGGGCTCAGAACTCCCGCCAGTCCTTCTCCAGGACCTCCCTGTAGACTCCCGAGGCGCAGAACAGCTCCACCACGTCCGGGTCCAGGGCGCCCTCGTCGGCCTCCATGCGCAGGATGGACAGCGCCTTGTCCACGGGCATGGCCTTCTTGTAGGGCCGGTCGCTTGCGGTGAGGGCGTCGAAGATGTCGCACACCGTCATGATGCGCGTCTCGAGCGACAGTTGGTCGGCCCCCACGCCATCGGGGTACCCCTTCCCATTGAGCTTCTCGTGGTGGCCGCGGACGATCTCGGCGATGCGCGACAGCTCCTCCGTCCACGGGATGTCCGCCAGGAAGTCGTAGCTGTGGACCACGTGGTCCTCGATCTGCTTCCGCTCCGCAGGGTCCAGGTTCCCGCGCTTGATGGAGAGGAAGTGGAGCTCGTCCCCGGTGAGGTAGGGGTGCTCGGTTCCGTCGGGGGCCGTGAACGTCCTGCCGGCGATCTCCTGGAGGATTCCGGCGGCTTCCTCTGGGAGGACGCGGGGGATGTCGGCCTCGTCCACCGCCAGGCGGTAACGCTCCAGGGCGGCCAAGTCCTCGGCCATCTTCGACTCCACCGCTTCGACCGCGGCTCCCGCCCCGGGGCCCCGCTCGCAGAGGAGGCGCACCTTGGCCTGGGCGGCATCCGCCTCGAGCGTCCGCTTGATGAGCCGGAACCGGGCCGCAACTTCGGCACCCATGACCGGCGGTAGCTTCTTGACCTTCACCAGGACCTCCTCGCGCACCGCCACCTTGCCGAAGTCGTGGAGGAGCCCGGCGTACTCGAGTTGCTTCATCTCCTCGGGGGTGAAGAAGGTGTCCTTGAAGGGACCGTCGGTCTGCTCGTTGACCAGCTCCGCCGTGAGGCACGTGAGGCGCGTGACCCGGGCCGAGTGCCCGGCGGTGGTGGGGTCCCGGCGGTCGATGGCTGTCGACGCGGCCTTGATGAAGCCCCGGAAGAGGGCCTCGATGTCCTGGTAGAGCTGGCGGTTCTCGATGGAGACGGCGGCCTGCCCGGCCAGCGACTGGACGATGGCCACCTCCCGGTCCGTGTACGGGAGGACCCACCGGTCCGAGTCCTCGTCCGTGCGGATGGCCGCGCCGGCCTCGGACTTCCGGTTGATGAGCTGGAGCACGCCAACCACCCGGTCCTTGTGATCCATCATGGGCACCACGAGCATGGACTTCGCCCGGTACCCGTACTTCTCGTCGAAGGCGGCGCGATTGAACGAGAAGGGGAACTCGGCGGGCATCTCGTAGACGTCGGCCAGGACCAGAGGCCTCCCGGTGAGCGCGACGTGCCCAGCGATGCTCGACGCGTCCAGGGGAAGCGTGAAGTCCGGCGACGGGAGGTGCGGGAGCGTGTCGTTCTGCGACCGAAGGAAGTGCAGCCGCTCGGTCCCGTCCTTGTCCGTCTCCACCAGGTACAGGGAGCCGGCGTCGGACTCGCTAAACCGCCGGGCCAGGGTCAGGATCAGGCCCAGGAGCTTCTGCGGATCGCGCTCGCTCATGAGCGCCATCCCGATCTTGTTCAGCTCCTGGAGCTGGGCCCGCGCGTGCTCCAGCTC
>JBFYZE010000217.1:0-4715 GCA_041309665.1 Gemmatimonadales bacterium
GACTCCGCTATGGGATGCCCCCGCCCATCCTGGGACCCTGGCTGGACCGCACTCTCCTGGAACGGCGGTGGATCCGGGCCATCGAAGCCTCGCTGGCCAACCTGAAGACACGGCTGGAGGCGCCCTGAGGGGAGCCGTCCCCGGGGACGGCGACCGGACGGATGCGCTGGCGCGCCGGGATCGGACGCCCGTGGTCACGGATGACGATGATGCCTTCAGGTCTACCCGTGGAGAGGTCCAGCAAGCGGTTCGCCGCCGGTTCGCCGGAACCTGCCGGCCACGGCCGAGCCGGGGGTGATCCCGTGGGATGGATGGGGGGAGGAGCCTGTCGAGGCCCTGTATAGCGCGAAATAGTGCGGGCCGCACCCTGGAGTCTGTCGGACCCCCGTGTAACCTGGTCAAGCACCCGGCCCACGCCCGGTTGGGGGACGAGGGCCGCCCGAGGAGCCGCAGCCCAAGCGGGAGGGTGATCTCGGTGACACGCCACAGGGCCGGATCGATGTTCGCGCAGAGCCCGTGGGCCGGGATGGGGGCGGTGGCGGGCCGGTTTCCGAAAGGGGGGGCGGAAAGGTCGGGTCGAGCGTAGCGGTGAGAGGAAGCCCAATAGGTGGCCCCGGCCGCTGCCACCCGAGAGAACGGAACGCGACTCCGGAACTGGTTACAGCGAGGAGGATTCCCGAGGGCGGGACGGCCAAGTGATACGAGGACCCGTGGAATCCTGAGTTAGGTTGCCCCGAAGCCTTCTTCCGTTAGGCTGGCCAGGAGCTCGTAAGGGGTCAGGACGCGGACGCCGTTCCAACCGTCGGCGTCCAGGAGGTGGCGGTCTCCTGAAACGACGACCGCCCCGGCCGCGTGCGCGCCCCGCATGAGCTTGTCGTCGTCCGGGTCCGCTGTGATGCCCGGGCCTCCCTCAAGGTCGGGCACCAGGGTCCCCTCGGCCGCGAGCTGGGCCAGCATCGGCCGGTAGTCGGCGTCAGGATACGAGGCGCGTAGCCGGTCGCAGACCCTGAGATACTCGTCAAGGATCAACGGCGTCGTGACAACGTGGAGTCGTCCGTCCAACCACGCGTCGAGAACGGTGCGTGGCAGGCCGCCAAAGAACGCCCCGGAAACGACGACGTTCGTATCCAGGACCACCCTCACCTCGATGCGCGGACCTCGCGGATCGCCCGCTCGACATCCTCGGGCGTGATGCCGGCCTCCTTGGCAGCCCTCTGGACCTGGTCCAGAAGTGCCTTGAGCTCCTTGGCCTTCGGCGGCTCCACCGTCTTGAGAATCACTACGTTGCCCTCTCCCACGACCACGAACTGATCCCCAGGCTCAAGCCCGAGACGGTTCCTGATTTCCTCAGGGATGACGACCTGTCCGCGGGAGGACAGCTTCGTCGTTGACGGCTTTGCCATGGTTCCTCCAGGTGATCTTATCAATAAGATCATGTCCGGGGGGCAACCTAACAAGGGTTTGCTGCTGACAGGGTAAGCTGAGAGATCCGCCAGCACTCGCCTGGCGGCTCGCGCTGCGGGTCGGCATTGTGGTCCTGCAGCAGAAACCCCGAGACGTCAGGAAGCCCGGTCGCTTCACTCGGCGAACATCTCATGGAGAGTTCGGAGCGTCTCAGAAACCCTGGCGGGACTCAATCTGCCGAGCTGGCGAACCAGCCGCTGCGAGTCCACGGTGCGGAGTTGATCCAGGACCACGAACCCCTGACGTCGCTGGAACCGACAAGGGACTCGAAAGGGATACGGATGTCCGCCGGTGGTCAACGGTGCCACGATGACCGTCCGGAGGTGCTGATTGAGCTCGTCGGGAGAGACCACAAGGCACGGGCGGGCCTTCCTGATCTCCGACCCAACGGTGGGCTCCAACGAGACATCGATCGTCCCATCCACCCCTTGACAGGTTTGCGGGCCCGGGTTGACGCAACTCCGAGGTCCACTCCGTAGCTTGCTCCAGACCCCTCCCTTTCGCCCTCTGCCGCACGTTCTCGCCCCTGCCCACCTTCGAAAGCCTCTCGACCCCACCTCGATCGTCCTGCGCCGGTTCTGAAGGCCCGAAACCCCCCTGTTATATTTCGGTGTCTCTTCGGTACCACCGTGAGCAGGGAGGTCGCTTCGATGGTCAGTCTCGCCGCTCGGCTCTATCCCGAGATGTTGGCGGCGGAGCGGGGTTCTGCGCGTTCTGCACCCTGGATGGCGCCGGCCGCGCCGTGGACGGCGCCCACCCTCTTCCTGGTGCGGGAGGCTCTCCCTCATGACGCCGGGTATCGGGTGGCGGTGGGCGAGGGGGAGGAGGAAGGCCCTCCCTCTACCGCTCCGGCAGCCTCCGTCGGCACGGCGCCCGTCCCCGTATCCGAGGCCGATGCACTCGATGCCCTGGAAGAGGAGATCGTGGTGTTGTCGGCCCACATCCATGCCGCCACCCACCGCCTCCTCACCCTCATCGCCCAGTTCGACCGGCGCCGGGGGTGGGAGATGGCCGGCCATCGGACCTGCGCCCACTGGCTCGCCTTCCGCACCGGCCTCGACCTGGGCGCCGCCCGGGAGAAGGTCCGGGCGGCCAGGGCCCTGGAATGGCTTCCCGAGACCAGCGCTTCCATGGCCCGGGGCGAGCTGTCGTTCTCCCAGGTTCGGGCCCTCAGTCGAGTGGCCACGCCGGCCAACGAGAGGGATCTGCTGGAGCTGGCACGGGGCTGCACCACGGCCCAGTTGGAACGCATGGTCCGGGCCGTCCGCAGAGGCTCGGAAGCCGACGAGGCGGAGGCGGAGCGACGGCGCTACCAGGCCCGCACCCTCTCCGTCTTCCCGGACGACGACGGCATGTACCTGGTCCGGGGACGCCTCACGGCAGAGGAGGGGGCGTTGCTTATGCGGGCTATCGAGGCCGCCGGCGACGCCCTGTACCGTGAGGAACGGTGGCCACCGGAGGTGGTGAAGGCTGCGGCGGCCCAGGGGCACGTCCTGGAGACGGAGACGGAGCGGGAAGCGGCACAGCGCCGGGCGGACGCCCTGGGGCTGGTGGCGGAGCGCGCCCTGGCGGCGGGGTTCGGGGGTAGGAGGAACCGGGAGGGAGCTGGCAGCGAGACGGAAGGTCCGGAGGAGGAGCAGTCGGGCGACGCTCCGGAGGGGTTGGCCGGCGCCGTGCCCGCCGGCGGCCTTCCCGTACCCATCAGCGGGAGCCGGGCGGAGCGGTACCAAGTGGTGCTCCACGTGGAGGCGGAGACGCTCCGGAGGGCCCCGGAGCCCAACCCAGGGGAGCCAGGGGAGACGTCGGAAAGAGGGGCCCCCCGCGTTTCAGCTGAGCCGCCGGGCGGTGCCGGCCTCATGCACCCAACCCTCCAGGTCCCCAGATCGGAGCTGGACGACGGCACCCGCGTTTCACCTGCAACGTCCCGGCGCCTTTCGTGCGACGCCAGCGTTGTCCGCCTCACCAAGGCCCCGGACGGGTCCATCCTGGACGTGGGGCGCCGCACCCGCACCATCCCCCCGGCCCTCCGAAGGGCCCTGGAGGCCCGGGACCGTGGGTGCCGCTTCCCCGGCTGCGGGAGCCGGTTCACCGATGCCCATCACGTGATTCCCTGGGCGGATGGAGGGGACACCTCCCTGGGCAATTGCGTCCTTCTGTGCAAATACCACCACCGGCTCGTCCACGAGGGGGGGTGGACGGTGGATTGGTGGGGGGAGGGGAGGCCCGTGTTCTCCAACCCCCGGGGTGGAGTGCATTGCGAGGGGAGGTGGGAGGCCCCGAAGCTGGAAGGGGAGCTGGCGGAAGCCCTGGTGAAGGAGAACCGGCAGCGTGGATTGAGGCCGGACGCATGGGCCCTGGGAGCCCGTTGGAAGCGGGAGGAGGACATCCCCGACACCGTCTACTTCTCGGCTATGGAGGCGCTGAGCTGAGCATGAGCTGAGGTTGAGATGAGGGCCGACACTCCCACCCCCTCCACGCGCGCTCCGTGCCCCGGCACCCCTGCCGCCTCGGTCTGGAGGAGCACCTCCAGGAGCACCGACGCATCGACGACGATCGCCGGGCCTCCCGCTCAGCCCGCACCGCCTCCGTCGGTGACTCGGAGGGGTTGACCGGTGCCCGCTTCCGCATACGCCTCAGGAGCACATCCGGCTCAGGCCACTCGGACGCCTTCCGGATCAGGTCCATGAGGTAGTCCGACAGGGTCATTCCCGCCCTCACCGCCCGGGCCTTCGGCTCCCGGCGCACCCTGGCGAGGTGCTGTTGGGGAATCCCCCAAGCCACTCAAGCTCGGCCAGGCCCGGCTGGCCAGGCGACCTTCCCTATAATGCCTACCGTGATAATCCCCGAGTGTCCAAAGAGGAACACAGAGGACACGCCCGGTGACAGGGGGAATGCAGGCTCGGGACCGGCCGCTCCACTCCTCCCCAAGCTCCCTCGCCGCCCTCAGGGGCCAGGCCGGTTCCCGCAGGAGCTGCCGGCCCAGGAGCACCAGGGGAGAGAAGAGGTGGACGCCGAGAAGCCGCTTCTGCATTCTTGCCCCACACCAACACCCTCCCGCACATTCCCTCCGTAACCCGAGAGGTCCAACGGAGGCTTGTCCGATGGTAGACCGGAAGCGGTACGTCCTTGCACTCTGGATCTTCGCCCTGACCGGGTGCGCGGCCCCGCCGCCGGACGGAACGGAGCTTGACCGCGGGGCCGTGGAAGAAGAGATCACCGCGTTCGCGGACACGTTCTGGGACGCCTGGCGG
>JBFYZE010000218.1:0-5509 GCA_041309665.1 Gemmatimonadales bacterium
GGCCGTAGCGCGCCTTCACCATGACCACGGCGTCGTGGATCACGGTGAGCGTCTTCAGCCCCAGGAAGTCCATCTTGAGCATGCCTGCCTCGTCGAGGCAGTTCATGTCGTACTGGGTGACGGCCATGGCGTCCTCGCCGTCGCCGCCGTTCTTCCCGGTCTGGATGCACACGGGCACGTAGTCGTCCAGGGGCCCGGGGGCGATGACCACGCCCGCGGCGTGCACGGACGCGTGCCGGGACAGCCCCTCCAGCGTCATGGAGTAGTCGAAGAGCTGCCGGTGGCGCTCGTCCTGCCTGTACAGGTCGCGCACCTCCTTGAGCCCCTTCACGGCCTGCTCGACCGTGAAGCTCTGCCCCGGCGCGTTGGGGATGAGCTTGGCGATCCGGTCCGTCTCCGCCGGCTCGAAGCCGAGGGTGCGGCCCACGTCGCGGATCACCGCGCGGCTCTTCATGGTGCCGAAGGTGATGATCTGGCCGACGGCGTCCTTCCCGTACTTCTGGCGGGTGTACTCGATGACCTCCCCGCGGCGCTCGAAGCAGAAGTCGATGTCGATGTCGGGCATCGAGATCCGCTCGGGGTTCAGGAAGCGCTCGAAGAGCAGGTCGTGGAAGAGCGGATCGAGGTTGGTGATCCAGAGGGAGTAGGCAACCAGGGAGCCCGCGGCCGAGCCGCGTCCCGGCCCCACGGGGATGTCGCGGCTGCGGGCCCACGCGATGAAGTCGTGGACGATGAGGAAGTAGCCCGCGTACCCGGTGCCCTTGATGACCCCCATCTCGTAGTCGAAGCGTTCCTTGACGTGCGCGGGAAGGGGATCACCGTACCGCTTCAGCGCACCGTCGAGGGCCAGGTGCTCCAGGTACTCGTTCTCGTCGCCGTGCCCCGCGGGCAGGGGGAACTCGGGGAGGTGGTACTTCTTCTCGAAGACCAGGTCCACCTGGTCGCCGATGAGGAGCGTGTTCTCCAGGACCTCGGGGTGGCCGGGGAAGCGCTCGGCGATCTCGCCGGCGCTCTTGAAGTACAGCCCCTGGTCGTAGCGCATCCGGTTCGGGTCGTCCCGGTCCTTGCCGAGGCCGATGCACAGGAGGATGTCGTGGGCCTCGTGGTCCTTGGGCTGGAGGAAGTGGCAGTCGTTGGTGGCCACCACCGGGAGCCCGAGCTCGTCGGCCAGCCTGAAGATCCTGCTGTTCAGCTCCGCCTGGCCCTCGGTGTCGTGGGCCTGCACCTCCAGGTAGTAGCGCCCGTCGAAGAGGTTGGCGTACCACTCGGCAGCCTCCCGGGCGCCGTCCCAGTCGTCGGCGAGGAGGTGGCGCGCCACCTCGCCGGCCATGCACGCCGAGGAGACGATGATCCCCTCGTGGTGGCGCGCCAGCACCTCCCGGTCCACGCGGGGGCGGTGGTAGAACCCCTCCGTGTACCCGATGGAGGAGAGCTTCACCAGGTTGCGGTACCCCTGGAGGTCGCGGGCCAGGAGGACGAGGTGGTAGTAGGCCCGCTCGCCCTGCCCGGAGCGGGAGCGGTCGCGCCGGTCGCCGGGGGCGACGTACGCTTCCATCCCGATGATGGGCTTGATCCCCGCCTTGCGCGCCGCCTTCTGGAAGCTCCACGCCCCGAAGAGGCAGCCGTGGTCGGTGAGCGCCAGCGCCGGCATCTCGAGCTCCCCGGCCCTCGCGACCAGGTCCCCGATGCGGTTGGCTCCATCCAGGAGCGAGAACTCGGAGTGGGTATGGAGGTGGACGAAGCTCAAGCGGCAGGCGGGGCGGAACGGGAGCGTGGACGGGCCGCGCGGGGCGTGGACGAACCCATAGTAGCCCCTCGCCGCACCCCCCATCAATCGCGTCCGGACGACATCGCCCTGCGGCGCGGGCTTCCGGGTCCGGAGGCCGCCGCACGGCGGCGGCACGGTGTCTGCACCGGGCCACCCCGATCGTTATCGTTGCTTGTGCCCCTCCGCCCGAGGACCCCCTCCATGCCCATCCTCCTGGCGCTTGCCGCCGCCCTCGCCCTCGCCGCCCCCGTCCGGGCCCAGCACCGGCAGCCGGACACCGTCCTGTCGGTCGAGGCGGACTTCCTGGGCGGCTCGGTGAACTACGCCCGGGCCCGGGGCCCGGGGACGTACTGGGGCGGGGAGGCAGGCGTGGGAGGAGGCTTCGTCAGCCGCATGCTCCTCGCGGGGCGCCACTTCTCCCACGAGGACGGCCCCTCGTACGAGACCCGGGACGGCTACGAGGACAAGGAGCTCGTCGAGATCCTGCACGTGGCGGCCTTCCGGCGCAGCGTGGCCTCGGAGCGCTGGAGCTGGGACGTGGGCGCGCGCGCGTCGGCCTTCTTCCACTACGACACGTCCGACGACGACCCCGCCTTCCCCCTCTTCGTGGGCGGCTACGCGAACCTCATGGTGGGGAACAGCCGGGTGAAGGTGGGGCCCCGTCTCCTCGTGGGGGTGTTCTCCGAGGGCCGGGGCACCCGGGAGCTCGGGGTCTACCTCGTGCCCCTGGCCGGTCGGATCAGCTTCGGCTGGTGAGGAGCTCGGCCGCTACGCGGGCCCGCACCGGAACGAGTCGAGGATGGTCTCGAGCTGGATCATGTACTCGTACTTGTCCTTGCCGGGCGCGTAGAGCCACGCGTCCAGCAGGTACATGCGGTTCTGCTGCGGACAGATCACCGCGCGGGTGACGAAGGGGCCCGCGGCGGGCCACTGCAGCTCCGGCGGGTTGCTCCAGACGGCGCGGATCCGGTACGCCGGATGACCGCGGAACTCGAAGGGCCCCGCGTCCACCACCGAGAGGTCCACGCCCTGGGGCTCGGCGTACGCCGCCGCGACCTCGCCGCGCCACGCCAGGATCCCCTCGGGCTGCATATCCGCGGGGATGGGGGACTTCCACGTGACCGAGATGCTCCGGATGAGCTCGGAGGGGTCGGGGTTGTCGTTGCGGAACTGGAAGAGCGAATCCTGCCGGGCCCAGCGGTAGACCTCGGGGACGAAGAGCTGAAAGCGGCCCGCGGCCATGAGCGTGTCGGCCAGCGCCGAATCGACGCCGGTCATGTACATCCGCTCCACGGCCCACCCGCGGAACTGCGCGTCCAGCGCCCGGTTGACCTCGCCCAGGTGGGAGCGCAGATCCTGGACCGCCGTGGCCGCGGATACGAGCACCAGGGTGACGTGCTGACCCCGGGCCCACACGTCGTGGGCGGTGTAGCGTCCGGGGCCGGTCACCGAGTCGCGCACCTGGTCCATGGCGTCCTGCATCCAGGGCTCCTCCCCGGTGCCGACGAGGAGCATCTGCCGGAAGCGCCGCAGGTTCCCCCACTCGGGGAGCGACGGGTCCTGGTAGGTCACGGTGAAGGTCTTCTCGTCGCGCACCGTGACCAGGGTGGGCTCGAGGGCGTCGTAGACCTCCGCGCTCACCTCTTCCCAGAGCGTGGGGTCCATGGCCGCGACGATGCCGTTGTAGTCCCCGTAGGCGGCGGCGGAGCTGTCGCCGCAGGCTCCCAGGGAGAGGGCGGCCAGGGCGGGGAGGATGAGCTTGCGCATGGTGGGGCGGGCGTGTGGGGGAAGGTTCGTGTCCCGGTGCCTGAACGTGCGCCCCGGACGCCGGAGGTCAAGCCGGCGCCGGTCCCAGGTTGCGCTCCAGGAGGGCGCGGGGATCGGGATCGCGGCCCATGAACTCCCGGAAGAGGAGCTCGGGGTCGTCGGAGTCGCCCCGGGACAGGATGGCGTCCACGTACGCGCGGCCGGTGTCCCGGTTGAAGACCCCCTCGGACCGGAATCGGGTGAACACGTCGGCGTCCAGCACCTCGGACCAGAGGTAGCTGTAGTACCCGGCCGAATACCCCCCCGAGAAGATGTGCGTGAACGCGGTGAGGCCGTGGAGGTCGGCGAAGCCGGGAGATGGGGAGAAGCTCAGGTAGTGCTCCCGGGCGAAGGCCATGACCGCGGCGCCCTGGAGGGCGTCGGCGGCCTCAGCGGCTCCGGCCTCGTCCCGGAGGCGGGGCGCCAGGTGGTCGTGGAGGGCCAGGTCGAGCGTCCCGAAGGAGAGCTGGCGCATCTGGGCCCATCCGCCCATGAAGCGGCGGGCGGCCACCATCTTCCCGAAGTGGGCGTCGGTCAGGGGCTGACCGGTCTCCCAGTGCCGGGCGAAGAGGGCCAGGGCCTCGCGCTCCCAGCACCAGTTCTCCATGAGCTGGCTGGGGAGCTCCACCCAGTCCCACGCCACGTTGATCCCGGCGCGGGCGGCGATGTCCACCCGGCAGATGCAGTGGTGGAGCAGGTGGCCGAACTCGTGGAACACGGTCTCCACGTCCCGGTGGGTCAGGAGGGCGGGGGTCCCGTCCTGGGGCGGAGGGAAGTTCCCGCACACCACGCCCAGGTGGGGGCGGAACCCCCGCTCGCCGCCCGGACCTCCCGTGATGAAGTCGCTCATCCAGGCGCCCTGGCGCTTCTCCTTGCGCGGGAACCAGTCGGAGTAGAACGACCCCATGTGCGTGCCGTCGTCGGAGAAGATGTCGTAGTGGCGCACGTCCGGGTGCCACACCTCGGCGACCGGCCGCTCCTCCACCCGGAAGCCGAAGGTGCGGCGCACGATCTCGAAGAGCCCGGCCAGGACCTGGTCCAGGGGGAAGTAGGGGCGGAGCTCCTCGTCGTCGATGTCGTAGCGTGCCTTCCGGAGCCTCTCCATGACGAAGGCCGCGTCCCAGGGCTCCAGAGTGTCCAGTCCCAGCTCGGCTGCCCAGGCGCGCAGCGCCTCCACGTCGCGGGCCCAGTAGGGGCGCGTGCGCTCCACCATGTCCCACTCGAACGTCGTGGCCCGCGCCCCGGTGCGGGCCATGCGGTCCTCGAGCTTGTAGTCGGAGTACGAGGCGTAGCCGAGGATGTCGGAGAGCTCTTTGCGCAGGCGCAGGATGCGCGCCAGCAGGCCGCGGTTGTCGTGCGCCCCCTCGCGGCAGCGGTGGTTGTACGCCGCGTGGATCTCCCGGCGGAGCTCCCGGTCCTCGCAGTACTTCAGGATGGGCTCCACCGAGGGGAAGTCGAGGGTGAGGAGCCACCCGTCCTGCCCCTTCTCCGCGGCCTGCGCCCGGGCGCGCCGGCGGGCCGACTCGGGGACGCCGCGGAGGCGGCGCTCGTCGGTGACCAGGAGCTCGTACGCCGCGGTCGCGTCCAGGACGTTCTCCGAGAAGCGCTGCTGGCGCTGCGCGAGCTCCACCTTCAGGGCCTCGAGGCGCGCCTTGCCGTCGGCGGGGAGGTCGGCTCCGGCGCGCCGCAACACCTGCCCCGTCTTGTCCAGGTGGCGCCGGCGCAACCCGGTGAGGCTCCGGGCCTCGTCCGTGCCCGCGAAGGCGCGCAACCGCGCCCAGAGGCGCTCGTCCAGGGGGAGGCGCGACCAGAACGCCGACATGTCCGGCAGGACGGCGTTGTACGCTTCGCGGAGCTCGGGGGTCTCGGCCACGGCCACCAGGTGGCTGGCTGGCGCGATGCGCCGGGCGAGCAACTCCACCGCCCGGTCCAGCC
>JBFYZE010000219.1:0-6003 GCA_041309665.1 Gemmatimonadales bacterium
GCCGCGCCCGCGGCCGCGGCGGCCGCTCCCGCTCCCCCGGATCCCAGGGGCTTGTCCGATGCGGCCAGCACCGCTTCCCGATCGAACTCCGCGCCGGGGGGGACCATGACGAAAGAGGTCACCGTGCGCACCGGGATCCCCTCCATCCCCTTCATCTCCTCGGCGATCTTCCGCCCTGCCTCCATCATGGCGGGGTCGGCGGCGAGGCCGCCCGCCATCCCCGCGGCGGCACCGGCGCCCATGGCGTCCTGCGCCTTCTTCAACTCGGCCCAGCCGGGGAAGTCCTTGCTGAACCAGAGCTCCACCAGGAAGGCCATGCCCGCCGGGCCCTCCTCAGTCACCTGCGCGTCGGCGCCGCTGGTGGGCTCGGTGTACATGAGGAACTGCTCGGCGGTGTAGCCGTCGAAGCTCTGGGTCTTCCCGGTGCGCTCCACCTTCAGCTCGGGGGTTCCTTCGGCCGGCTCGGCTCCGGCCATCCCGCCCATGGCCGCCTGGGCCTGCGCCATCATCTCCGCCAGGGTCATGGAGTAGAACGTCTTCTCCTCGTGGTCGAGGTACGTGAAGCGCCCCGCTCCCATGTCGTTGATGGTGGAGGTGGCCTCGCCCTCGTCGGTGCGCTGGAGGTCTCCCTGGATGTAGGTGGTGACCTTCGTCTCGGCCGTGGCGCCGGGGGCCATGCGCGCCACCATCCCCATGGCACCGCCCATCTCGGGCTTGGTGACGGTGACGTAGGTCACGCCCTGGGCCGCCGCCGGCGCGTGCAGCGAGGCCGCAGCGAGGAGGGAGGCGAGGAGGAACGCGGAGGGACGGAGGCTCTTCTTCGTGCACATCTTGAGGATCTCCTTGCGGTCCGGAGCCCCCGGAGCCGTCGGGGCTATCGGGGCGGGTCGGGACGGAAGTCGAAGTTCCCTCCCACCAGGCGGGCCTGGGACGAGAGGGACCAGAGACCCTTCACGCGGGTCCCTTCAGGAATGTACCGCTCGGTGCGCGTGTCCGCCGGGATGCTCCAGCACTCCGCCGTGTCGTCGCGCCCCAGGTCAATGGTCACCGTGCGCTCGAGCTCGTCGAACTCGCGAGCCACGGGATCCCACTTGCGCCGCAACGCGCCCATGTCGTCCTCCTCCTTGAGGGGGACGGTGACCTCCTCGACGCCATAGCAGTCGTCCATGTAGAGGCCGAAGAGGAGGGGGAACGCCTCGTTGAGTTGGAGCGGCACCTGCATGGCCGGCGCCCGCATGGTCTGGTAGTCCAGGCGGCACCCGTCCTGCTCCATGTTCACGTCGATGGAGCGGGGCGTGAACGTCACCACCGGCGCCGGCGTCCGCTGGATGTAGGAGAGCCCCTCCAGGGGATGGCGCTGCACCGGCGACGCAGCGTCGGGGATGAAGTGCTGGTAGAGCACGAGGAGGCTCGCCCGGTCCGCCACCTGGCGGAACGTGTACGTGTTGGTCCAGGGAAGGAAGTCGAAGCTCAGCCTACCGCACTCCTGGTCCTGGTAGTACCCGCTGTTCTGCACCGTCTCCTTCGACGGCTCCGGAGAGGCGAGCCCCACCTGGGCTTCGGCGTGACCCCGGTACTGGATGAGCGTGCCCCGGAAGCCGGAGCCATCCCTGTAGTTCCGCTTCACCTCCCGCTCCCCCAGGACCACCCGGAAGGTCAGCTCCAGCGTCTGGTCCGTCTCGGTGCGGGTCAGCTCCCGCGACACCTGGGTGGAGCTCTCCACCCGCTTGTCCTCGGAGCGATCCAGCTCGTGCACGGCGCGCACCAGCACCTCCACCGTGGGGAACACCTGGACCTTCACGGTCTGGACTGCCGTGTCCGTCCACGGGATGGGAAGCCCGCTCTCGTCCTTGCCGAGCTTGTCGGCGGGCGTGTCGCGGCACACCGCCACCTCCACCTGGCCCGACGCGTCGGGAGGCGCGTCCTCCCGGGTTGTGATGGCGAGCCCCTCTGGCTCCCCGGTGGAAGCGGTACGCGTGCGCTGGGGCGCCACCTCCCCGAGGGCGGGCGCCACGCTCCGGGTCACCTCCACGTCCACGCCGGGGAGGGGCATCCCATCCAGCCCCGTCACCTTGAACGAGAGGACGCGCCGCTCCGGCGCGCCCAGGAAGAGGGTGTCGGGGGAAGGAGGCGCGATGTCCAGGGGACACACGAACGTGATGGGCCGCTCGTCGGAGTCGAAGGTCTCCAGGCGAGTGTCCCAGTAGGTGCCGAACGCCTTGGTGAGGTAGGGCTGGACCGACGCCTCGGGGCGCTCGCAGTACCCTTCCCGAGGCTCGCAGGCCTTCTCCACGTGGGGCCGGATGTCGTCCTGGAGGTCGTAGCGCCAGAATTTCTTCTCGTCCACCGCGGCCGTGGACGCGAGCTCGGTCCCGTCGTAGTGGGTGAGATGGACGTTGAAGCAGAAGTTGCGCTCGGTGGGGTGGGGCTCGATGGGACCGAAGGAGTCCTCCATGGCGTCGATGAAGAAGATGGGCGCGATGGGGTCCTCCACGTCGTGGACGTGCCAGGAGAGCTTGAAGTTCACTCGGGTGGGGAGGAGCTTCTCGATGAGGAAGTGGTGGAGGCCCTCGATCTCGCCCTGGACGAAGGGCCGGAGCCTGTCGAGCTCTGCCAGGGACTCCACCCACTCGTGCATTTCCGACACCTGGACGTACTGCCCGTCCAGCCCCTTCCGCACCACGGTGATGGTGGCGCCCACGTCGTCCCGGGTCCCGAAGGGGTTCCCCTCCAGGCCCGTGACGAACTGCATGTAGTTCTCCTCGATCCGGATCACCATCCGGACGTAGTGGTCGCCCCCGCGTCCGTCCTCGTAGACCAGGTTGAAGCCCACGGGCTGGGGCCCCAGCGAGACGTCGGGGATGAAGCTGCTCCCCCACCGGCCCACATCGGTGGCCGGCCCCTCCTCGGTGTTCCCGTCGGGGAGGTGCTTGACGTAGCTCACGATGAGCCCGATGCGGGGCGTGTCCTCGGCGCCGCAGTTGACGTCGGGGGGCGCCTGGAGTGCGCCGAGGCGCCCGGAGAGCGCGTGCGCGAGCAGGGCGGTCGCGAGCAGGGTGCGCGCACACGCGCGAGCTTTGGCGCGGGGGCGGGTCGGGGCCGACGCGCGGATGCCGGCCGTGGCCGACGCGGACGCCAATTCTACGGTCTGCATATCGCACGCCTCCCGAAGGGGTCTGCGTGACGGATGGCCGCCTGGCGGCCTCTCCCTCCTGCGCCATTCAGTCCCTGGCCGGCCTCCGAGTCTCGCGCATCGGTCGGTCGGGACGCTCGCCGGGAGGCTTCACCCCCCCTCAATAGATAATCCCTCGCCCTCTCGATCGGGTACTGGAGTGTCGGGGCGGCACCCGACGGCTCCTTAGCCATGCTCTTGTGGACCCTGACGCGCTGCAAGGCGGATGGAGATGTCGCGGTGGGCAAACCCATGGCTACCGCCCCCCCCTCGGCGTTGACGGACCACATGCGCTGGCCGGGGCGTGGGTGTCCGTAGGGCAGGCCATCCCAAGGGATGAGCCGAAGGGCGGGTCCGGCCATCGGTCCCTCCCGACGGCGGGGCCCGCGGTGAGCCCCGCGGTGAGCCCCGCGGTCCCGGCGGCTCCACCGACGACGTCCGGCCGCGGAGCTCCGACTCCAGCGCCTTGGCCTGTGGAAAAGCTGTCCCAACCAGCCATGGACGACTTTGGAGTGGGCGGCGTGCGGTGATCCGGGACGGCGTCGGGGCGTGGCGGCTGCGGCGCGTGGCTGGCGCGCTGAACGGCATCGGGTCGTGAGGCCGAAGGCGCGAGCCTCCGAGCCCCTCCTTGTGCGTCCTGGCGGGTCCCAGGAGGTCGCCGGAGTGGCGCGTAGATTTCGTGCAGGGACACGCTCGGGATCGGCACGACGACGGGAGGAGGGGAGGGGAGATGAAGGGACGCGAGCCGCAGGATGCGTTCGCCGGGGACGGAAGCGGAAGGCAGGCCACGACGGACGCCCATGCCGCCGACGACCTGGACACCCTCGAAGCCCTGGGAGACGAGATCGCCACGCTGGCCGCTCATATCCACGCCGCGACGCACCGGCTCCTCGTGCTCATTGCCGAGTTCAACGCGCGCCGAGGCTGGGAGCGGGATGGGCACCGCTCGTGCGCCCATTGGCTCTCGTTCCGAACCGGGATCGACCTGGGAGCCGCCCGCGAGAAGGTGCGCGCGGCGCGAACGCTGACGGCGCTGCCCGAGACCAGCGCCGCGATGGCGCGGGGCGAGATCTCCTTCTCACAGGTGCGCGCGCTCACCCGGGTGGCCACCGCCGAGGACGAGGCCGACCTGCTGGAGCTGGCGCGCACCTGTTCCACTGCTCAGCTCGAGCGGGTGGTGCGGGGCTGGAAGAGAGGGAGCCGCCAGGACGAGGCGGCCCGGGAGCGGGAGCTCCACGCGAGCCGCACCCTGTCGCTCTTTCACGGCGACGACGGGATGGTCGTGGTGCGCGGCCGCCTCACCCCCGAGGTGGGAGCGCTCCTCATGCGGGCGATCGAGGCGGCGAGTGACGCGCTGTACCGGGATGCGGTGGGGCTGGAGCGGCTGGCGGGGGCGGAGGGCTCGCGCCAGGCCGCCTCGCCCCCGTCCGACACGCTGCTGGCCGACGGGCAGCGGCGTGCCGACGCGCTGGCGCTTCTGGCCGAGCGGGCGCTGGTCGCCGGCTTCGACGAGAGGGCGCCGGTCAGCGGGATTCGGGCGGCGCGCCATCAGGTGGTCCTGCACGTGGACGCGGCGAAGCTGGCGGAGGAAGGTGGGGACGTCGCCGGGGCGCCTGAGGCGGCAGAGGGCGCGGGGCCGGAGGCAGCCCTCCGCTCCCACCTCGACGACGGCACCCGCGTTTCAGCTGAAACGTCCCAGCGCCTGTCCTGCGATGCTGCTCTAATGCGTGTTACTCACAAGCCCGACGGCTCGGTCCTCGACGTGGGGCGTCGGACCCGCACCATCCCTCCCGCGCTGCGCCGCGCGCTGGAAGCCCGGGACCGCGGATGCCGCTTTCCGGGGTGTGGTTCGCGCTTCTGCGACGCGCATCACGTGCGCCACTGGGGCCAGGGCGGGGAGACGAGCCTCGCGAACACCGTCCTGCTCTGCCGGCACCATCACCGGCTGGTGCACGAAGGTGGATGGCGCATCGGATGGGGAGCGACGGGGGAGCCGGTCTTCCTCGATCCCCGGGGCGGCGTGCACTACGACGCGCGCCCGCGGCTCCCTGAGGTCCCCGCTGATCCGGTCGCGGCGCTCATCGAGGCGCACCGGGCCCGCGGCATCGAGCCCGACTGGGCGACTGCGGGACGGAGGTGGAGGATGGCAGGGTAGACGGATCGCGCCGTAGGCGGATCGCCGGATGGATGGATGCTGGCGGGCGAACTGGCGTCCGGCAGCCAGGTCGCGGACCGCTCGCCAGGCGGACGCCAAGAGGGCCGCCCCTCCACGAACGCCGTGTTCTCGTGGGGCGGCCCTCGAAGCTGTGGTGCCCGCCCGGCAGGCTGCGTCCTGCCCGGTGCTACTCTTCCCCCGGCCCCCTCTTCGGCGCCGCCGGCCGCTCCGGCCGCTTGTACCGGGGCTTCTCCAGCTCCTTCAGGAGATGCTCCACCGCCCTCTCGATCATGCGCTCGCGGCCGGCGGCGACGTCCTCGGGGCGGTCCACCATCTCGAAGCCCTCGTCGGGGGAGACGCCCTCCCCCTCCACCGCCCAGTTACCCGCCGCGTCAACGAACGCGAAGCGCGGCACGGAGAGCGCGCCGCCGTCCACCAGGGAAGGGTTCCCGCTGATCCCCACCAGGCCGCCCCACGTCCTCTCTCCGATGATGGGCCCGAGCCCCAGCGCCCTGAAGTAGTAGGGGAACGCATCGCCGCCGGACGAGGACTGTCCGTTGATCAGCAGCGCCTTGGGTCCGGTGTGGACCACCGCGGGCTGGCTGTACAGGTCCAGGTGCCGCCGGGCCCAGAAGTTGAGCAGGGGCGCGCCCACGGTGAGCGCCATCTCCTCGGG
>JBFYZE010000220.1:0-3667 GCA_041309665.1 Gemmatimonadales bacterium
CCAGGATGCCGCCGGCCGAGAGCGTCCCGGCCTTGATGGCCCCCACCACCAGGGACACCGCCACCACCGGCTCCACCGTGAGGAGCGTCATCATCTCGCGGGAGCCGCCCACGGAGGCGTACGGGCTACCGCTGCCGTACCCCGTGAGGATCAGGAGCACGGCGCTCATGGCCGCCACGTACACGATCACCACGATGTCTCCGGCGAACCCCAGCGGGGGCGCGCCGCCCATGGGCACCAGCGTGGCCAGGAGGAGCACCGATGCCAGGGAGAGCGCCGGTGCGGCGCCGTAGAGCACGCCGTGCGCCGTGCGCAGGTCCTCCTTCCCGAGGAGCTTCAGCGTGTCCAGGAAGGGCTGCTTGATCGGAGGCCCGATCCGGGAGTGGAGCGTCGCCTTGAGCTTGCGCAGGATCCCCTCGTAGAAGGGAGAGAGGAAGAGCACCACCACCACGTTCAGGAGGCAGAGGGCCACGATGCCCAGGACGCGGCCGGTCATGGCCGACCTCCTCTGCCCAGCGAGCTCCGGGCCAGCTCCTCGATCTCCTGGCGGCGCCAGATCCGGCGGCGCCCGTCCCGGAGGTCCACGACCTCCAATCGCTCGGTGCAGGAGAAGCAGGGGTCCAGGCTGCCGATGGTGATGGGCACGTCGGCGATGGTCTGGCCGGTCACCATCGTCGGCACCGCCTGGAGGTTGGGGAAGGTGGGCGCCCGCACGCGCCAGCGGTACGGCCGGTCCTTGCCTCCCGTCTCCACGAAGTGGATGGCCTCCCCCCGGGGGGCCTCCACCGCCGACACGCCGATGCGGCCCTCGGGGATCTCCCCGACCTGGGCCAGGATGGGCCCCTCGGGGAGCTGGACCACGATCTCCTGGATGAGGCGGATGGAGTCGAGGATCTCGTCCAGGCGCACCAGGACCCGGGACCAGGTGTCCCCGTCCGGCTGCGTGCACAGCTTGGGCGGGAACACGTCGTAGGCCGCGTAGGGGTGGTCGAGACGGGCGTCGATGGGAAGGCCCGAAGCCCTCGCGGGCGGACCCACCACGCAGAAGTCCCGGGCCTTCTGCGCGGACAGGGTCCCCACGCCGCGGGTCCGGGCGTGGAGTGTCGTGTCCCCGGCGATGGCGTGGTACACCTCCGCCACCTCCTTGCGCACGGTCCCCAGGACCTCGAGGATCTTGGCCGCTCCCTCGCGGGAGATGTCCCGGCGGACCCCGCCCACCATGTTCATCCCGTAGGTCTTCCGGCTCCCGCTGATCATCTCGGTGAGCCACATCACCGGCTCCCGGATGCGCCAGCTCTGCATGAGGACGGTGTCGAACCCGAGGATGTGGCCGGCGATGCCGAGCCAGAGCAGGTGGGAGTGTACGCGCTCCAGCTCCAGCATGAGGGAGCGCAGGCACTCCGCCCGCTGGGGGACCTCCAGATCGATGGCCTTCTCCACGGCCTGGCAGTAGCACGTGGAGTGGATGAACCCGCAGATCCCGCAGATCCGCTCCGCCAGGAACGGGATCTTGTCGTAGGTGAGTACGCTGTCCCCGAGCTTCTCGATGCCGCGGTGGTTGTAGAAGCCGCGGTAGTCGCAGCCGACGACGGTCTCCCCTTCCACGAAGAGGCGGAAGGACGCCGGCTCCTCGAGGACGGGGAAGAAGGGGCCCATGGGGAGAACGCTGCTCCCCTCGGGGGCCTCCACCGGGATCGGGGCGAAGCCCTCCACAGCAGGCGGCCGGTAGTTGTACGGGAAGTCCTTCCGGAGGGGGTGCATCCCCTCGGGCCAGTCGTCGGGGAGGACGAGCCGCCGGGGGTCGGGAAGGCCCTCCGCCGTCACCCCGATCATGTCCTGGAACTCCCGCTCCGACCAGCTCGCCCCGGGGATGAGGGGCGTGATGGAGTCGATGCGCTCGTCGCCCTCGGCCACGTCGCAGTCCATGGCCGCGAACAGGTTCCTGGTGTCGAACGAGAAGAGGTGGACGATCCCGTATCCCCGGCCGTGGGACCGCTGGTCGATCCCTACGGTGACCAGGAATCTGGCTCCCATCTCCTCGGTGAGGATCCGGGTGGCGGGCCGGACGTGTGCCGGGTCCACCTGGAGCCAGAGGAGGTCCGGCTCCAGCGCCTTTCCCTGGAGGAGCCCCGCACCGAGCCCGTCGCCGACGGCCTTCAGGACCTGTGGGGCAAACCCGTCGCTCGTCATGGTCTCTTCCTCAGCTCCCCGCGAGGAGCAAGATGGCCACCACCGCAATCACCCCCACGACCATCCAGAGGAGATAGACCTGGGGCACGCCTACGTGGGTGCGGCTGACCCCCCGAGCCCCCCGCTCCACCCCGCGGACGAAGGGCAGATAGAGCCACGCGTCGAGGTCGAAGATCCGGCGCACCGCGGGGGGGAACGGCGGCGGACGCCAGGCGGCCTTGGGGTAGATCCCGCTGAAGGCTTCCTTGAAGGGTCGGTAGAAGCTCCCCGGGGGATAGCGGTACTCCTCCGGCCGCACCTCCTCGCCGCACGTCCAGACCTGCACCTCCCGGATGGGGGCGTCCCCGGCCCGCTGCAGCCCCCTGTAGCAGAAGAGGCCCAGGAGCACGAGGGCAACGGCCACCGGCAGGGGAGCCCAGATGGCCATCTCCACGCCGGCGCGGGCCACGCCCAGGCCGGAGGTGTCGCCCAGGAGGGCGCCCAGCGCCGGGACGCCCGAGGCCGAGGGGAGCGCCGCCACCGCCGCGTGCACGAACGCGATGGGGAAGGCCGGGAAGAGCCCGAACCCGAGGCACACGGAGGCGAGGACGACCTGGGGCGCCTGCATGGAGAGCGGCACCTCGCGCACCGGGGAAGCCGTCCTGGGCACCCCCAGGAAGGTCCCGCCCAGGTACTTGAGGAAGGACGCCAGCGTGACCAGCGAAATGAACATGGCCGCGAGGGCCGCCACCGGGAGGAGCGTGAAATTCTCCGCACCCAGGATCCCGGTGGCGTAGATGAGCCACTTGCTGGAGAAGCCGTTCAGGGGCGGGACGCCGGCGATGGCCAGGGACGCGACCACGGCGCACCCCGCTGTGACGGCCATGAACGCGCCCAAGCCGCCCGGAAGCGCGGCCAGGCTCCGGGTCCCTGTCCGGTACTCCACGGCTCCGGCCCCGAGGAAGAGGCAGGACTTGTACAGCGAGTGGTTCAGCGCGTGGAACAGGCCGCCCAGCAGGCCGAGTGCACCCAGGAACGGATCGGTGGGGAGGAGCACCAGTCCCATGCCGATCGCAAGGAACATGTACCCGACCTGCCCGATTACGTGGAAGGACATGAGCCGCTTGGCGTCGTCCTGCTTCAGCGCGGTGAGGGTGCCGACGAAGAGGCTCCCTAGGCCGGCGGCGGCGATGATCCACCCCCAAGCCACCGTGGCGCCCGAGAGCGGGAGGAAGACGAGGAAGGCCCGCAACAGGCCGTAGACGCCGAGCTTCGTCATGGCCCCGCCAAAGGCGGCCGTGGCGCTGCTCGGTGCCGCCGGATACGCGTCCGGGAGCCAGCTCCCCATGGGGAGGATCCCCGCCTTGGTGGCGAAGCCGAGGAAGAAGAGGAGGAGCGCCAGGTGGGCCACGGCCGGGCGGGTCTCGAGGAGCTGCCCCAGGGCATCCCGGAGCGCCCCGAAGTGGAAGGAGCCGGAGACCCGCCACAGGATCAGGCC
>JBFYZE010000221.1:0-2458 GCA_041309665.1 Gemmatimonadales bacterium
GAGCCAAGCGAGCCCACGGAGGTACGCGTCACCTACGACGCCGACGCCCTCTACGTCGTGGCCCGCCTGTTCGACCGCGACCCCGCCGCCATCGACCGGCGTCTGGGCCGGAGGGACTCGGAGACTTCCAGCGACGTCTTCCGCGTCTCCATTGATTCCTACCACGACCACCGCACCGCTTTCGAGTTCGCAGTAAACGCTGCCGGCGTGCGGTCCGACATGCTGTCCGCCAACGACCGGAGCTACGGGGACAGCTCCTGGGACCCGGTGTGGGAGGCAGCGGTGAGCGTGGACTCGTTGGGTTGGATCGCCGAGATCCGCATCCCCTTCTCCCAACTCCGCTTCTCCCGCGACGCGGAGCAGACGTGGGGGATCAACTTCACCCGGCAGATCTTCCGCAAGAACGAGACGGTGCGCTGGATGTGGGCGCGCAACACCGAGCAGGGGTACGCCTCCCTCTTCGGGCACCTGGAGGGGCTCCGCGACATCCCTCAGCCCAAGCGCCTGGAGGCGCTCCCGTACTCGGTGGCCTCCGCCGACTTCGACCGCGCCGCCGACCGCTCCAGCCCCTTCAACGACGGGAGCGTGGCGGGCAAGGGACTCGGCCTCGACCTCAAGTACGGACTGACCAGCAACATGACGCTGGACGCCACCGTCAACCCCGACTTCGGGCAGGTGGAAGTGGACCCGGCGGTGGTGAACCTCACCGACTTCGAGACCTACTTCGAGGAGCGGCGCCCCTTCTTCGTGGAAGGGGCCAACCTCTTCCAGTACGGCGCCGGGGGAAACGCCTTCGCCCCCACCCTCTTCTATTCCAGGCGCGTGGGGCGTGCGCCTTCCCGCCCGGCCAGCGAGGAGGGCGGCTGGGTGGACAACCCCACAGCCACCAGCATCCTGGGCGCCGCCAAGCTCAGTGGGAAGGTGGGTGGGTGGTCCGTGGGCGTGCTCAACGCCGTGACCAGCGCCGAGGACGCCCGCATCCAGGCCGCCGACGGGACCCGCGGTACCCGGCCGGTGGAGCCCCTGGCCAACTACGGCGTGGCGAGCCTGCGCCGTGACTTCCGCGGCGGCAACACGGGCGTGGGCGTCCTGGCCACCACCGTGAATCGGGACCTGGGCAACCCCCTCTTCGACGGCCTGCGCCGCGACGCCTACGCCGGCGGGGTGGACTTCTTCCACCGCTGGGCTAACAACCAGTGGGCGGTTAGCGGGACGTTCGCCGGCACGCGCGTGGCCGGGAGCACGGAAGCGATGATCGCGGCGCAGCGCTCGTCGGCGCGCTACTACCAGCGCCCCGATCAGGACTACGTGTCCGTGGACTCGGCGGCCACGTCGCTCACCGGATGGGCCTCGGCGCTCACCTTCGGCAAGGAGGCTGGGCGCTGGATCATCGCCACCGACCTCTTCGCCACCTCCCCCGGATTCGAGATCAACGACGCCGGCTTCGGTACCGAGGCCGACGACATCTTCCACGGCGTGCGCATGAGCCGCCGCTGGCTGGACCCCGGCAAGCACTTCCGCCGTTTCACGATGTCCGCCACCTGGGCCCAGAGCTGGAACTTCGGCGGCACCAACACGGGGCGTACCGCCTACTTCGGGTTCAACGGGCAGCTCCTCAACTACTGGGGCTTCAGCTTCGGGTCGAACTACGGCCTGGCGGCCCAGAGCGACTACAGCACCCGCGGAGGGCCCCTCATGCAGAGCCCCCGCCGGGTCAACCTCTTCGGCAGCGTGAACTCCGACCGCCGCAAGCGCGTGAGTGGGAGCGCTTCCGGCTCGTACAACCGGAACGCGGAAGGCGGGTGGGGGCTATCCGCCGGGCCCGGGCTCACCGTGCGGCCCAGCGGCGCGGTGGACCTCAACCTGTCCCTCAACTACAACGCGAGCCACTCGGTGGCCTTCTACGTGACCCAGCGTGCCGATGCCGCGGCCGCGGCCACCTTCGGGCGCCGCTACCTCTTCAGCGAGCTGGATCAGAGGAGCCTGAACGCGACGCTGCGCGCCGACGTGGCGCTCACGCCGAGCCTGAGCATCCAGTGGTACGCCCAGCCCTTCGTCGCCACCGGCGACTACGAGGGGTTCAAGGAGCTGGCGCGGCCGCGGAGCTTCGAGTTCCTCCGGTACGGCCAGGACGGCGCGTCCACGCTGGCGTACGACCAGGCCGCCGGCACCTACACCGCGGACCCAGACGGCGCCGGCGCCGCCCCCGCCATGAGCTTCGGCAACCCCGACTTCAGCATGCGCTCGCTCAGGAGCAACCTGGTGGTGCGCTGGGAGTACCGGCCGGGGTCCACCGTCTTCCTGGTGTGGAACCACGGGCGCTCGGGATTCGGCTCGGACCCGACCTCCGGCGTCCTCGACGGGGCCGGGCAGCTCTTCGACGACACCATGCGCAACACGTTCATGGTGAAGGTGAACTACTGGCTGAGCAGGTGAGGCGCGTCGCGCCCTGACCGGG
>JBFYZE010000222.1:0-8577 GCA_041309665.1 Gemmatimonadales bacterium
GAGCCGGTCGTAGCGGATACGGTGCGCACGGCGCTCCGCGAGCAGGAGGGCGACGTGCTCGCCTTCCTCCCCGGCGCCGCGGAGATCCGGCGCACGGGGGAGGCATTGGCCGGGGCGCTTCCGCCGGAGGTGAGTGTCTACGAGCTCTTCGGCCTTCTCCCCCGCGAGGTCCAGGATCAGGCGCTGCGCCCCAGCCCGCCGGGGCGCCGGAAGGTGGTGTTGTCGTCGGCGATCGCCGAGTCGTCCCTCACCATCGAGGGCGTCCGGGTGGTGGTGGACGCAGGCTTGATGCGCGTCGCCCGCTTCGACGCGGGCACCGGGATGACGCGCCTGGAGACGCTCCGCGTCACCAAGGATGCTGCGGACCAGCGCCGCGGGCGAGCGGGGCGCACGGCGCCCGGGGTGTGCTACCGGCTGTGGACGAGGCAGGAGGAGCAGGGGATGGTGCCGGCGAGGGCGCCGGAGATCCGGGAGGCGGACCTGGCGCCGTTGGTCCTGGATCTCGCGGCCTTCGGTGCCGAACCCGGCGAGCTGACGTGGCTCGACCCGCCCGGCTCCGCGCCGCTGGCCCAGGCGGGCGAGCTGCTCCGGGAGTTGGAGGCGCTCGACGCCGAGGGCTCCCTCACGGCCCACGGCCGGCGCATGGCCGAGCTCGGCGTCCACCCCCGCCTCGCCCACATGGTCCTGAGGGGGGCGGAGCGGGGCCAGGGAGCCGTGGCGTGCGACCTGGCGGCGCTCCTGGAGGAACGGGACATCCTGCGCGGCTCGGGCGGTCCGCCGGAGGTGGACGTGCGGCTGCGCCTGGAGGCGCTGCGGGAGGGTGCGCGCGGCCTTCCGCGCGGCATCGGCTTGGACGGCGCGGCGGTGAGCCGGGTGCGGCAGCAGGCGGAAGCCTTGGGGCGCCGCGCGGGGGTCCGGCCCCGGAGGGAAGCGGGAGGCGGAGATGGAGGAGAGGGGCCGGTGGGGGTGCTGGCCGCGCTGGCGTACCCCGACCGGGTGGGGCAGCTCCGGGCGGGGTCCCGGGGCCGGTACCTCCTGCGGAACGGGCGAGGTGTGACCGTGGACCGCTCGGACCCCCTGGCCGGCGAGGCATGGCTGGTGGTCCTGGACCTGGACGCCAGGGGGCGAGAGGGACGGGTCTTCCAGGCTGCCCCCATCGCGCTCGCCGACCTCGAGGAGGCGTTGGGCGGCCAGGCGGAGGTTGTCGAGGAGGTGGCCTGGGACGACGCCGCCGGGAGGGTCCAGGCCAGGAAGGTCCGGAGGCTGGGAGCCCTGGTGCTCGAAGAAGGAGCGCTCCGCGATCCGGACCCGGGTGCGGTGGCCCGCGCCCTGTGCGAGGGCGTGCGCGCGCGGGGCCTCCACGTGCTGCCGTGGTCCAGGGAGGCGACGCAGCTCAGGGAGCGGTTGGCGTTCCTCCGGGCGCTGGAGGGGGATCCGTGGCCCGAGACTTCGTCGGAAGGGCTCACCGGGTCGCTGGACGCCTGGCTGGCGCCCTTCCTCGGCGGGATGCGGTCGCTGGACGACCTGGGCCGGGTGGAGGTGGTCGAGGCGCTCCTCGCCGCCCTCCCCCGGAATCGGAGGGCCGACCTGGACCGGCTCGCCCCCACCCACCTGGAGGTCCCCAGCGGGTCGCGCATCATGCTGGACTACGGAGATCCGTCGGCCCCGGTCCTGGCCGTGCGCCTGCAGGAGGTCTTCGGGCTCCAGCAGACACCCACCGTGGGAGGCGGCCGGGTGCCCCTCACCATCCACCTGCTTTCGCCGGCACGGAGGCCGGTGCAGGTCACGCGGGATCTTGCCAGCTTCTGGAGGAGCGCCTACTTCGAGGTCCGGAAGGACCTCCGGAGCCGCTATCCGAAGCACGCATGGCCGGAGGACCCGCTCGCTGCCGAGCCCACCCGCCGCGCGAAGCCCCGCAAGGTGCCCTAGGGGAGCCTCCGGCGGAGGCGGACGCTATGTTAGAAACGCACGGCAGGCGTCGATCCCCCGATCCCTCTCACGCCCATGCTCACCCCCCTCCAGCAGCAGAAGCTCACCCACTACTTCCGCCTCTACGACGTGGACGACGACGGGCGCATCGCCCGGGCGGACTTCGAGCGGGTGGCGGAAAACGTGCGCGCCCTGCGCCTGGCTGCCGAGAGGTCGCCCCAGCACCGCGCAATCCGCGATGGGTTCCTCCTGCGGTGGGAGACACTGAGAGCCTCGGCGGATGCCGACGCGAACGGAGCGGTGGACCTGGTGGAGTGGCTGCGCCACTGGGACGGGGTCCTGGCCGACGACGCCCGCTACCAGAGCGAGGTGGCCCAGCTGGCTGATCGCCTGTTCGAGCTCTTCGACACCGACGAGGACGGGATCCTGGGTGCTGACGAGTTCTGCAATTTCTACGGCATCTACGGGCTGAAGGCCGCCATGGCGCGCCTGGTCTTCCTGGACCTGGACGTGGACGGCGACGGGAACGTCACCCGGCAGGAGCTCATGGACATGGTCCACGAGTTCTACCGCGGCGACGACCCGGGGGCGCCGGGGAACCGACTCTTCGGGCCCGTCGGGATACTCGGGTGAGCGGTAAGGAAGCGGGCCGGACCATGCGCGCGGTCTCCTTCAACGTGACGGTTCCGGGCTACGTCCTGGGGAAGACCCTGGGAAGGATCTCCGAGGCGTTCGTCTTCGGAGCTGCCAGCGGGCTCCGGCTGGAGGAGCGCGGCTCGCCCACGCTCCCCGGGGCGGATTGGGTGAGGGTGGAGGTCCTGAAGGCGGGGATCTGCGGCACGGACGTGGGCAACCTGACGTTCAAGGCCAGCCCGGCCATGGAGCCCTTCGGCTCGTTCCCGGCGATCCTGGGACACGAGATCCTCGGCCGGGTGGCCGAGGTGGGCCCCGCCGTGCGCGCCGTGGAGGTGGGGCAGCGCGTCACCGTGGATCCGGTGGTTTCCTGCACGCTCCGGGGGTTCCCGGGAGAGCGGGGGTGCGCATCGTGCCGCGCGGGGTCGCCGGCCACGTGTGAGCGCCAGGGCGAGGAGGGAGATCTGCAGATCGCGGGACACGGCCTGGCCCGCGGCATGACCATCGGCTACCACAGGGACCTGCCCGGGGGGTGGGCGCAGGAGATGGTGGCGCACGAGAGCCAGATCTTCCCGGTGGCCGACGCGCTGGACGACCGCACCGCGGCGCTGGTGGAGCCCATCTCCGTGGGGATGCACGCGGCGCTGGGGATGCGGCCGTGGGGGAAGGGCCCCGTTCTGGTGGTGGGGAGCGGCCCCATCGCGCTGGGCACCATCTGGTCGTTGAGGGCCGCTGGGTTCGAGGGCGAGCTGGTGGCGCAGATCAAGCGCGGGAACGAGGCCTCCCTGGCCAGGAAGCTGGGGGCGAGCTCGGTGGTGTCCCCCGGCGACGAGGCCCGGGAGGCCCTGGTGGAGACCGGCGCCCAGGGGTACATGCCCATCGTAGGCGACGAGGTCTACGCCGGAGGGGGGTTCCCCCTGGTCTACGACTGCGTGGGGAGCGCCCAGACCATCAAGCAGTGCCTCCGCTTCGCCGCGCCCAGGGGGCGCATCGTCATGCTGGGGTGCGCCGCCGAGATCCGGAAGCTGGACCTCACGTTCGTGTGGGCCCGGGAGCTGAACATCAAGGGATTCATGTGCTATGGGCGGGAGGAGTGGCGCGGAGGCCACGCCCACACGTTCCAGATCACCCACGACCTGCTGGTGGAGACGGGGTCACCGGTGTCCGAGATGGTCACGCACGTGTACCCGCTCGGGCAGGTCCGCGACGCCCTCTCCGCCGCGGCGAACCGGCGGAAGTCGGGCTCCATCAAGGTGCTCCTGGACCCGACGGTGGTGTGACCCGGGCCGGGGAGGCGGTGTGGCTCCAGCGGCCCGTCTGGAGCGGGGACTAGCGGATGTCCACCGCGATCCTGCTGGGGCCCCGGAGTTCCAGGACTCTCACCTGGTCGCCCTGGGACAGCTCCGCCACCCACACGACGGCGCCCCCGATATCACAAGCGACGCCGGCGCGCGCCATGCGGGAGGCTCCGGTGCCGCGCATGCCCGCCGGCGAGCCGGTCACGCCGTCGGCGGCGAGCCGGGCCGGCCGGAAGCTGACCACCAGGGAGCGCGCTGCGGTGAGCTCGTACCCTCCGTCGCCGCAGAGGGTGGGAGTCCCGGCGGCGGCGATGGCGATGTCGTAGCCGGGAACGGGCTCGGCGTCGTCGAGGAGGAAGGTGACCCGGTCGAACCCCCCGTGGCCGCCGACCTCGGCGCCACGGATGGAGCTCGCGGGCACGCCCTCGGCCGCGGCACGCCCCACCTGATTGGTGGTCCAGGGAAGCTCGAGGATGAGCTCGGCGAGGGTGAAGCCGGCCAGGTCCGACTCGGTGAGGGGCTCGCGCTCCATGGGCTTGATCAGCGTGTCCACGGGCATGGAAGCCGTGTCCGCCTCCCGGGATCCCCCGCAGGCGGCGAGTGCGACGGCGACAATGAGAAGGCTGGAGCAGACGAGGCGCATGGTTCCCTGGCCTGAGCTGGGAGCTTCTGGGATCGGAGCTACTACACCGGAATTCGGGCCGAGTTCGGCGCGGGGGACGGGACGCGGCTCAGAGCTCCAGGCGGAGCACCTCGGGGCGGATGCGGCTGGAATCGGTCTCCCCCTCCACGTCCACGTTCTCGGTCCGGAGCAGGGCCGCCTTGATGGCCAGGCCCCCGGTGAACCCGCCCAGTCGCCCCTCGGCGGCGACCACGCGGTGACAGGGGATGAGGATGGGGACGGGGTTGGCGCCCACCGCCTGACCCACGGCCCTGGCCAGCTCGGCACGCCCCACGGCTTCCGCCAGGTCCCCGTACGTGATCACCCGCCCATAGGGGATCTTCACCAACTCGTCGTACACCTCGCGCTGAAACCCGGTCACGGCCTCGAGGTCGAGGGGAAGATCGAAGCTCCGGCGCTCCCGGGCGAAGTACGCCTGCAGCTGGGCCACGGCGGCCCGCAGCGCATCGGGCCAGGCCTCGGGCGGGTCGGCGTGGGCGTCCTTGGGAAGGGGGCCGAACTCCAGCCGGCGCACGCCCTTCAGTGAGACCCAGATGGTGAGGGGCCCCGCCGGGGTGTCGGGCAGGTGGGCCGAAGAGATCTCGGACGTGGTCAGTGCCCTCCTCCCTCCGCTGTCTTCTTGAGCGCCTCCTGGAGCGCGTCGAAGCCCAGGAGCGCGCACTTCACCCGGACGGGGAACCTGCTGACTCCGGCCAGCGCGCGCAGGTCTCCCATGCCCTTGTCCTTCGCCACGTCGGGGTCGCCGTGCATCATGGCCTTGAAGCGCTCCGCGACCCCGTCCGCCTCGTCCAGGGAGCGACCTCTGATGAGCTGCGTCATCATGCTGACGGCAGCCTGGGAGATGGAGCACCCCTGCCCCACGAAGCGGGCGTCGGCGATGCGGCCGTCCTCCACGCGCAGCTGAAGGCGGATCTCGTCCCCGCACGTCGGGTTCCGCATGTGGATCTCCACGGTCTTGTCCGGGAGCTCCGACTTGTTGCGCGGGTTCCGGTAGTGCTCGAGGATGAGCTGCTGATAGAGCGAGGTGAGGGGCGGTGTCTCCATGTCCTTTTCAATGTAGAGCGAGGAGGGTGGCCGGCGCGACAGGAACGCGACGCCGCGCCCGCCGTCCGTCTCAGCCGAAGATGGAGCGGACCGTCTCCAGCCCCTCGACCAGGCGATCCGCCTCGGCTCGGGTGTTGTAGAGGTAGAAGGAGGCACGGGCGGTGGCGGCGAGCCCGAACCGCTTCATGACCAGCTGAGCGCAGTGGTGGCCGGCCCGGACCGCGATCCCCTCCGAGTCCAGGATGGTGGAGATGTCGTGGGGGTGGGCGTCGCCCAAAGTGAACGACAGCACGGCGGAGCGCTCGGCCGGGTCGCGGGGGCCGTAGATACGCAGGCCGGGGATCCGATCCATGCGCTCCATGGCATAGCGCACCAGCTCGCGCTCATGGGCGGCGATGGCGTCCATCCCGACCGAGGCGAGGTAGTCCACCGCGGCGCCGAGGCCGATGGCGCCGGCGATGTTGGGCGTGCCCGCCTCGAACTTGTGGGGCACCTCCGCCCAGGTGCTCATGTCGCGGTCGACGAACTCGATCATGTCGCCGCCGCCCTGCCACGGCGGCATGGCCTCGAGCAACTCGCGTCGCGCCCAGAGCACGCCGATCCCCGTGGGGCCGCACATCTTGTGGCCGCTGAAGGCGTAGAAGTCCGCGCCCACGTCCTGCACGTCGAGCTTGGTGTGCACAACGCCCTGGGCCCCGTCGAGGAGGACGAGCGCGCCCACGCGCTTCGCGGCGGCGATGATCTCCTTCACCGGGTTGATGGTGCCGAGGGCGTTGGAGACGTGCGAGACGGCCACCAGCCGGGTCCGGTCGCTCACCAGCGCCGGCAGGTCGTCGAGCACGAGCTTGCCGTCGTCGTCCAGCTCGATGAAGCGGAGACGGGCGCCGGTGCGCCGGGCCAGGATCTGCCAGGGGACGAGATTGGAATGGTGCTCCATGACCGAGAGGAGGATCTCGTCCCCGGCCTGCAGGGAAGCCGGCCCCCACGTGTTGGCCACCAGGTTGATGGACTCGGTGGTCCCTCGCGTCCACACCACCTCCGCGGGATCCGCGGCACCGATGAATCGGGCCACTTTCTCCCGGGCCTCCTCGTACGCCACCGTGGCGCGCCGCGAGAGCTCGTGGATGCCCCGGTGGACGTTCGCGTTGTCCTGCTGGTAATACGACGAGAGGACGTCGAGGACGGCGCGGGGCTTCTGCGACGTGGCGGCGTTGTCGAGGTACACGAGCTGCTTGCCGTTGACCTCCTGGTGCAGCGCGGGGAAGTCGCGGCGCAGAGCGGTCACGTCGAGCGGGCTCATGTCGTCAGCCTGCAGCATCGTGCTACAACTCCACGTAGATGTCGCCGTCTCGGATCTGGACGGGGAACACCTTCACGGGCCGGACGGCGGGAAGGCCCTTGTTCTTTCCGGAGCGCGCGTCGAAGCGCGCTCCGTGATGCAGACAGATCACCTCACCCCCGTCCAGCTCCCCGTCGGCCAGGGGGTACGCCTCGTGGGAGCACTGGTCCTCGAGAGCGTACACGGTGCCCTCGACATTGGCCAGGACGATCGGCTGCATCCCAGCAATTACGCCCTTCAGTGTGCCCGCGGGAACCTGGGAGAGCGAGGCGACCTTGGTGAGCTCAGGCATGGGGCGCGCCGCGGGGCGGGACGCACCCGCCGCAGGGGACATCGACGGCGCGGCATGGACGACGCGCCGTCGCTAAGCGAGCCGCTACCCGGCGTGATGGAGCGACCGAGGCGCTCGAAAGGCGAGCGGTCCCCGGAGGAGGGTGCGTCCCGCCCCACGGCCGATCACGAGGCCCCACCTCACACATGGTGCTTCAGCTTCTCCTGGATCACCCGAGTCACCTTTTCGGATACCCCGCCCAACGGGAGCTTGGAGAGGACCTCGCCGAGGAATCCGAGAACCACCAGGCGCTCGGCCTGCGTGCGATTCATCCCGCGGCTCATGAGATAGAACTTCGCCTCCGCGTCGAGTTGGCCCACGGTGGCACCGTGGGAGCACTTCACGTCGTCGGCCTCGATCTCCAGGTTGGGGAGCGAGTCGGCGCGAGCGTGGGGCGAGAGCAGGATGTTGCGGATCTTCTGGTACGCATCGGTGCGCTGCGCGCCCTTGTGCACCCGGATGATCCCGCGGAACGCGGCGCGGCTGTGTCCGTCCAGCGCACCCTTGTAGAGGAGATCGCTCCCCGCGTTGGGCGCCACGTGGTCCTGGCTGGTGTTGAAGTCGAAGTGCTGGTCCTCGTCACCGAAGTAGAGGCCCAGCATGTCGGAGTTGGAGCCGGGCCCCAGGAGACGGGCGTTGAGGTCCACTCGGGTGGTGGTCCCTCCCAGGGCGACATTGAGCGTATCCAGCGTCGCGTCACGCTGGGCAAGCGTGCGCTGCACGGACTGGTAGAACCCGCCCCGCCCCAGGCGCTGCACCGCCACGTACTGCACCTTGGCGCCGTCCATGGCGAAGACCTCCACCGCCGAGGAGGTGAGGGTCTGGGCGGCGAAGTCGTCGGAGAGGACCTCGTCCACGAACGACACCTGGCTGGCGGTCTCGGCGACGATGAGCGTGCGCGAGAAGTAGGCGACGCCCGACTCGCTGTACCAGCGGGTGACCCGCACGGGTTGGTCGAGGTGCACACCTCTGGGGACGTGGAGGAAGATCCCGTCGTTCCAGAGGGCCGCGTTGAGGGCGGCGAACTTCCCCTCCTCGGCGGGCACGGCTTCCGTGGCGAGGTACTTCCCCACGAGCGCCTCGTGCTTCTCCACGGCCTCGTGAAGAGACATGAGCACGACGCCCTTGGCTGCCAGCTCGGCAGCCACGTCGGCGTGCACCACGCGGCCGTCGATGATGACCAGGTGCCCGGAGGCATCGCGGTCCTGGGCCATGGCCTCACGCAGGCGCAGGGGCCAGGAAGTGAAATCGTCGTGGGCGACGGGGGTGGTGCAGCACCTCAGGGCGCCCAGGTCCAGCTTCCGGCGGAGGTCGGTGTAGC
>JBFYZE010000223.1:0-10541 GCA_041309665.1 Gemmatimonadales bacterium
CGTTGGCGATGAGCACCCGGGGGGAGTGGGCGTGGGTGCGGAAGACGCCCACGGGCTTCCCCGACTGGACCAGGAGGGTCTCGTCGTCCTCCAGCGCGCGGAGCTCTGCGACGATGGCCTCGAAGGCCTCCCAGCTCCGCGCCGCCTTCCCGGTGCCGCCGTAGACGATGAGCCGGTCCGGGTCCTCGGCGACCTCCGGGTCCAGGTTGTTCATCAGCATCCGGAGCGCCGCCTCCTGCGTCCACCCCTTGCAGCTCCGCTCCGTGCCCCTGGGGGCGCGCACCGTGTGCGCCTTCGCGCTCATGCTCCCTCCTTGCCGGCGGCGATCCGCTCCAGCGCCCCGCTGCGCACCAGCTCCACCAGGGCGGCCAGGTCGGTGGCCAGCTCCCGGTCCTCCTGGAGCGCCTCGACACGCTCGCGCACCAGGGCGTGCGCACGCTCCACGGGGGTGCTGCTCTTCATCGGGCGCCGGTACTCGAGCCCCTGCGCGGCGCACAGGAGCTCCGTGGCCACCACCTGCTCCAGGCAGGCCACGGCCTGACGCGCCTTGCGGGCGGCGGTGAGCCCCATGGACACGTGGTCCTCCTGGTTCGCGCTCGTGGTGACCGAGTCCACGCTGGCCGGGTGGGCCAGCACCCGCATCTCGGCCAGGGAGTCCACGGCGGCCACCTGGGCGATCATGAGGCCGCTCCGGAGCCCGGGGCGCTCGGTGAGGAACGCCGGGAGGCCCATGGAGAGGTCGGGATTGAGAAGGCGCTCGATGCGCCGCTCCGAGATGGCCGCCAGGTCCGCCACCGCGATGGCCAGGAAGTCGAGCGCCTGCGAGACGACCTGGGCGTGGAAGTTCCCGCCGCTGACCACCACGTCGGCCTCGGGGAAGACCAGCGGGTTGTCGGTGGCGCTGTTGGCCTCCACCTCCAGGATCCTGCGCACGTACCCGAGCACCTCCCGGGACGCGCCGTGGACCTGGGGCATGCAGCGCAGCGCGTACGCGTCCTGGACCCGGGGATCGCCGGTGCGGTGCGACTCGCGGATCTCCGAGCCCTCCAGGAGGCCCCGGAGGCGTCGGGCGCTCAGGGCCTGCCCCGGGTGGGGCCGGGCGTCCTGGATCTCCTGCCGGAAGGCCTCCGGCGTGCCCAGGAGCGCGTCCAGCGACATGGCCCCGGCCACCTCGAGCGTCTCCAGGGCCCGCTCGGCGGCGAGGAGCGCCAGGATCCCCAGCCCCGTGGTCGCCTGGGTTCCGTTGATGAGCGAGAGCCCCTCCTTGGCCTCCAGATGGAAGGGCGCGAGCCCCTCGGCGGCGAGGAACTCGGACGTGGGCGCCTCGCGCCCGTCCCGCTCGGCCCTCCCCTCGCCCAGGAGCGCCAGCGCCACGTGGGCCAGGGGTGCGAGGTCGCCACTGGCGCCCACCGACCCGTAGCGCGGGACCCTGGGGTGGATCCCGTGGTTGAGGAGCTCGAGGAGCCGCTCCACCACCTCCACGCGGCACCCCGAGTGCCCGCGGGCCAGCGCGTTGGCGCGCAGGAGCATGATGGCCCGCACCGCCGGCCGGTCCAGGGGCTCCCCCATCCCGGCGGCGTGGCTCCGCACCAGGTTGTGCTGGAGCTGGCTACGCTCCTCCGGGGCGATGACCACGTCGGCCAGGCGCCCGAACCCGGTCGTCACGCCGTAGACCCGCTCCCCCCGAGCCACCTTGGCCTCGATGAAGGCGCGGCTGGTCGCCACCGCGTGCCGGGCGGCCGGGGCGAGGCCGACGAGCACGGCGCGCTCCCGGGCCACGGCTTCCACGTCTTCGAGGGAGAGGCTGCGGCCGTCGAGGAGAAGGGGGATGCTCATGAGCGGCGGAAGGGTTCGGGGGAAATGCCGGTAGGCGGGCACCGGGCCCGTTCGAGGGTGCGCGAGTGTGTTCCGGAAGAATCCCGAAGGAGGCTCCCGGGAGCAAGCGGCGCGGTAGCCGAGCCGGAGCCCGGACCCTATAGTGATCCGGAGCTCAGCGGCATTCCCTGGCCCCCCCAGCCGAGCCGTCCATGCCCCATCAGGTCCGCTACGACGACTTCCTCCAGGAAGTCGGCATCCGCTACGACAAGGTCCGCTACGCCGACGTCGTGGCCGCCGCCCGCGAGGAGGGCCCCCGGGTCCGCGTGCGGACTCACGACGTCTTCCACATCCTGCGGCCCTACGTCACGCCGCGGTTCCTGGATCAGTTCCGCGCCGTGGTGCCCCTGGCCCTCTACCTGGTGGCCTTCCAGTTCCTCTTCCTGCATCAGCCCGTGCAGGAGGGCTGGACGGTGACTCTGGCCATGGGGGGCGTGATCCTGGGGCTCATGCTCTTCATGGAGGGGCTGCGGCTGGGTCTCATGCCCCTGGGCGAGCGCATCGGCGAGACGCTGCCCACCCGCCGACCCCTCCCGGTCGTGCTCGCCGTCGTGTTCCTCCTGGGGATCAGCGTCACCTTGGCAGAGCCGGCCATCGGTGCGCTCCAGGCAGCCGGCTCCATCGTGGTACCCGAGCGGACACCCCTCCTCCACTCGCTCCTCACCGAGCGGAGCGGGCTCCTGGTCATGGCGGTGGGGGGCGGTGTCGGGGTGGCCGCGGTCCTGGGCACTCTGCGCTTCGTGCGCGACTGGAGCTTGAAGCCGCTGATCTACGCGTGTGTGCTGCCCTGCCTGGCGCTGACGGTGGCGGCGTTCCTCGACCCCGCGCGGAGGGAGATCATCGGCCTGGCGTGGGACTCGGGCGGCGTCACCACGGGGCCCGTTACCGTCCCCATCGTGCTGGCCCTGGGCATCGGGGTGGCCGCGGCGGTGGGGCGAGGGAGCAGCTCCCTCTCGGGGTTCGGGATCGTGACGCTGGCCTCCCTCCTTCCGGTGACGGCGGTCCTCGTGCTCGGGTTCCTCGTGGAGCCGGGGTCGCCTGCGCTGCCGGCGGCGGTGAGTGCCTCGGCGGTGCTCCCCTGGTGGAAGGTGAGCCCCGCTGCGGACGTGGTGGCGGCCGTGCGCGCCATCGTGCCCCTGGTCCTCTTCCTGCTGCTGGTGCTGGCCGTGGTCGTCCGGAAGCGAGTGCCCCACGCGAGTGCCGTCGCGCTCGGCGTGTTCCTCACCCTCCTGGGAATGGTGGTGTTCAACCTGGGCCTCACCTACGGCCTCGCCGAGCTGGGCGGACAGTCGGGCGGCGCGCTGCCCGCGGCGTTCACGCACATGCGAGACGTGCCGGGCTCACCGTTCTACGCGCGCGCGCTGGGCCTGGGAGCGGTGGTGGCGTTCGCCTGGTTCCTGGGTTTCGGGGCCACGCTGGCGGAGCCGGCGCTCAACGCGCTGGGCAACACTGTGGAGGAGCTCACCAACGGTGCCTTCCCCAAGAAGCTCCTGATGAGCGCGGTCGCGGTGGGCGTGGCCGTGGGGATCGCCCTGGGCGTGATCAAGCTGGTCTACGCCGTCGACCTCACGTACTTCCTCGTTCCCGGCTACCTCGTGCTCCTGGTGCTCACCTGGCTGTCCACGGAGGAGTACGTCAACGTGGCGTGGGACAGCGCCGGGGTGACCACCGGCCCCGTCACCGTCCCCCTGGTCCTGGCCATGGGGCTCGGGCTGGGTGATGCCGTGCGCGCCCCCGAGGGCTTCGGCGTCCTCGCCCTGGCCTCCCTGTGCCCCATCGCGAGCGTCCTCCTGTGCGGGCTCTACGTGCGCTGGCGCGCTGAGCGCTCAAACCCCCAGTAGCCGAGGTTCCCATGCCCGACCGAGATGTGGTGATTCTGACGGACGTCGCCCTCGTGACGTGCATCGTCCAGAAGGGGGCTGGCGACGCCCTGGTGGACGCCTGCCGGGAGGCGGGCGCCCAGGGGGCGACGGTGTACTACGCCCGGGGCTCCGGCGTGCGCGAGCGCCTCGGGCTCCTGGGCCTGGCGGTGGAGGCGGAGAAGGAGGTCATCAACATCGTCGTCTCCACGGACCAGGTGGATCGGATCGTGGAGACGCTCTACCTGAAGGGGCGCCTGGACACCCCCGGGATGGGGTTCATCTACGTGACACCTCTGGAGAAGGCCGCCACCTACGTGCCCGACACGGTGCTCCGGCGCCTCGCGCGCCGCGAAGGAGACGAGTGATGACCGCATTGGCCGGGGGGCGCAAGCTCCTCACCTGCGTGATGCCGAAGGGCATCGGGCTTCCCCTCCTCCGGCGTCTCTCCGACGAGTTGGAGATCGTCACCGCCAACCTGCACTCGGCGCGGGGCGTCTCCGGAGGGAGCCACTCGGGCGTGTTCGATCGGATGGAGAAGGACGTTCTCACCGTGGTGGCGCCGGAGGACCGCTCCGACGAGATCTTCCTCTGGCTCTATCGGGAGGCGCGTGTGGCCACGGAGAAGGGCCGCCTTCTCCTGGTGGCTCCCCTACGGGGGGCGACGCCGTTCCAGATGCCGGCGGGGGTGGCGCGGGAGCACAGCTGAGGCGTGGGCGACGGATTGCGCCCGGCGAGGGCTGCGCACCGATGACCTGAGGAGGTCGTCATGCTGCTGCTGAGGGTGGTTCAGGGCGCGGCGGAGGCCGCGGGTCACGGTGGGGGGGCAGGGCACGCCAGCCAGGTGATCACGTTGGTGGGCGCCTTCGTGGGCCTGCTCGTCGTGGCGGCTGCGGTGCAAGCGCTGTCCAAGCGGGTCAAGGTGCCCTTCAGCGTGGGCCTGGTGCTGGTGGGGGCCCTCATCGGTGCGCTGGCCGGGCGGATGGACTTCCTGGGGCCCCTCGCGGCCGTAGAGGTCAACCCGGACGTGGTCCTCTTCGTCTTCCTCCCGACGCTCATCTTCCAGTCGGCCTTCCACCTGGACGCGAGGGCGCTCCGGGAGAACCTGGCCCCCACCCTCACGCTGGCGGTCCCCGGGCTCCTGCTGTCCACCGCCGTCATCGGCGCGGTCATGCACATGGCCGCCCCCTGGGTGGGCGTGCACCTGGACTGGGCCGAGGCGCTGCTGCTGGGGTCCATCCTCTCCGCCACCGACCCGGTGGCGGTCATCGCGCTCTTCGGCCAGCTGGGGGCGCCCAAGCGGCTTACCGTCCTGGTGGAGGGGGAGAGCCTCTTCAACGACGCGACGGCCATCGTGCTGTCGAGGATCATCATCGGCGTCATGGCCGTGGGGGCGCTCTCGCCGGGCACCCTGGTCGTCGGCTCCCTCCAGTTCCTCGGGGTCTTCTTCGGAGGGCTGGTGGTGGGGTGGGCGCTCGCCCTGGTGGCTGGGTGGGTCATGGGTGAGCTGGGGGGGGACGAGTTCCTCGAGATCACCCTCACCACCATCCTCGCGTACCTCTCGTTCTACGTGGCCGAGCACTGGCTGCACGTGAGCGGCGTCATGGCCGCCGTGGCCGCCGGCGTCGTGATGGGCGGATGGGGGAAGGCCAAGATCACGCCGTCCACCGTGGGCTACCTGGAGCACTTCTGGGACTACATGGCCGGCGTGGCGAACGCGCTCATCTTCCTGATGGTGGGGCTCACCGTGGATCTGGGGGCACTCACGTCCGCGCTCCCGGTGCTCTTCTGGGTCGTGGTGGCGATGCTGGTGTCCAGGGCCGTGGTGGTCTACACCCTGGTTCCGCTCCTGGGCAAGCTGCCGGGGTCCGACCCCATCGACTTCGGATACCAGACGGTGATGTTCTGGGGCGGGCTGCGCGGTGGGATCGCGTTGGCCATTTCCCTGTCCTTGCCCGCCACGGTGGAGAACAAGGGCCTGTTCATCACCCTTGCCGTGGGCGCTGTGCTCTTCACGCTGTTGGCGCAAGGGCTGACCATCGAGGCGGTGGTGAAGTACTTCCGGCTCGACGTGCCTCCCCTCTCGGACCGGATCGCCCGCATCGAGGGGCTCATCGCGGCCAAGCGCCGCACGCTGGACGAGATCCCTCACCTTCGCGCCGGAGGGCTCTTCTCGCCGCGCATCGCCGAGGAGATGACGGCGCGGTGCGGGAGTGCGCTGGACGAGTACCGGGCGAAGCTGGACGAGTTGCGGGCGCGGGAGATGGACGTGAAGGAGGAGCGGCGGCTCCTCTACCTGCGCTGCTTCGCCGAAGAGAACACCCTGTACTACGAGATGTTCTCCAACGGTCACCTGGGAGAGCGCACGTACCGCAACCTCACCCACTCCATCGGGATGCAGACGGAGGGGATCCGCCACGAGGGGCGTCTCCCCGAGTTCACCCTCCATCCGCCGTCCGGCGAGCGCCTGCAGACCGTGCTGCTGCGGACGCTGGAGCGCGTCCCCGGGCTCGGCTCGCGGGTGGAGCGGATCCGCTCGGGGCGCACCGCCCGGGACTACGAGGTGGCGTGGGCGCGATTCCGCGGGAGCCTGCGGGTCCTGGACGACCTGGAGTCGCTGGGCCGGACCGACGCGGTCCGGAGCGACATCGTGGAGGATGTCCGGGCCCTGTACCAGTACTGGCACGAAAGCGCCCGGAGCCGGCTGGACCAGACGGCGGAGCTCTTCCCCGAGTTCGTGGGCGCCGCGCAGGAGCGCCTCGCAGACCGCCTCGCCATCCACGCGCAGAGGGAGGCCATCGAGGAGAAGGCGCACGCCGGGATCATCCCCCACGGCGTCGCGGAGGTGATTCTCGACGAGCTTGCCCGGGAGCTGCGTGCCCTTCGGGCGAGCCAGGCGGCGAAGCTGGCCGTGGACCCCCGGGAGCTCCTGGCCAAGGTCCCGTTCTTCCAGGGTGTGCCGCGGCGCGAGCAGGCCACGGTGGTGGAGAAGCTCCGGAGGCACACGGCGCCTGCCGGGGACGCCATCGTCGAGCAGGGGGAAGGCGGGTCGTCCCTCTTCCTCGTGGCGCGGGGGGTGGTGCGGGTGACCCGGCGGGACGGGGAGGGGTCTCGCGACCTGGCCACGCTCATGGCCGGGGACTTCTTCGGAGAGATGGCGCTCCTGCACGGAGGCGCTCGCACCGCGACGTGCAGGGCGGTCACGCCGTGCGCCCTCTACGAACTCCGCAGGGAGGACCTGGAGACGGTCCTGCTGGCGTGCCCGGCCATGCGCGAGGCGCTCGTGCGGGCGGACGAGCGCCGGAGGGCGGAGCAGGAACGACAGGTCCTTTGACACCCGGATCGGGGATGCACATCTTGCGCCTCAGGAAGGTGCGCCATTCCCCCCAGCACCCGTCTCGTATGCAACAGGAACGCGAGGATTCACGCCGCACCGGCCAGGATCGGCGCAGCGCCTTCGGGAGACGGGACGGGGACCGCCGAACCGCCGAGCGCCGCACCGTCCGCCGCCGCACGCTGTGGCTTGGGGTGACCGTCGAGCGGAGGGAAGCGGACCGGCGCGGCCTGGACCGCCGGACAGGCCGGGAGCGGCGCCGCGCGCCGGAGCGCCGGGCCCAGGAGCGGAGAGCCGTCCCCGACCGCCGCAGGCCCCCCGAAGCCTGACCCGCGCTACCGCACCGTCACGCGCGCCGTGTCCGAGCGGCTTGCCGAGGTGGCCAGGAGCGTGGCGGTCCCGGGCGCCACGCCGGTCACGAGTCCGGTGGGGCTCACCGTGGCGACGGCGGCATCAGACGACGTCCATGCCACCGCGGCTCCCGGCACGGTGATGCCGAAGCGGTCGCGCACCACGGCAGCGTACGCCTTCGTCCCACCCACGGAGATCGTGGCCGTGTCCGGGACGATGCGCACCTCCACCACGGTCTGGATCACGGTCACGGGCACCGTGGCCCGCAGCGTGTCGGCGACGACGGTGAGGGTGGCGCTCCCGGCCTTGCGGGCGATGACGAAGCCGATGAAGTCCACGGTGACGACCGTGCTGTCCGACGACGTGAACACAGGCTGGGGCGGGTGCATCGGGATGCCCGCGGCGTTCCTGACCACGGCCACGACGCGCGCGGTGTCGCTGACGCCGTCGAGCCGGAGCTGCGCCGGCGTGACGGCCATGGTCGTGGCCCGAGTGGCGACGCGAACGCGGGCGGAGCGCACGAGCGTGTCCACCCTCGCCGTGACGGTGGCGAGCCCCTCTCCCATCGCCACCACCCGACCGCCGTCCCCCACCAAGGCCACGCCGTAGCGGGAGGAGCTCCAGGTGATCTTGGCGTCGCCGATGAGGAGCGAGGCGCCGTCCAGCACGCTGGCGCGGAGATCCACGGTCTGCCCGAGGCCGGTGAGGAGGACGGTGTCCGGGGAGAGCGTCATGCTCGCCGGGACCCGCGCCACGCGCACCGTCGCGGTGTCGGCGAGCTCGAGGAACCCGGCCACCACCTGCGCGGTGCCGACCCCCACGCCCAGCACGGTGCCGGTGGAGTCCACCGTCGCCACCGCGGGGTCCGAGGATCTCCAGTAGATCCTCGGCGGGACCACCACGTCCCCCTTGGCGTTCGTCAGCCGGGCGTCGAGCCGGGTCGTGGCGCCCAGCCAGGAGAGGAGCGCCGAATCGGGGGTGATCCGCAGGCCGGTCACCGAGGACCCGGGGTCCAGGGGGAGCGTCTGGAGCACCGGCTCGTCGGTGCAGGCGGCCAGGGCGGTGATCCCGGCCACGCATGCCGGGAGCCAGAGGCGGCGGGCGTTTCGATCCATGTTCCTTCCCCCAGGGCGGGCGGATCCGGACGACGGCGACAGGCCCCCCACGGGGAGGGCCTTCCCAACTTGTAAACATATGGCGGGAGGGCTCCCGGAAGCCATGATCTCGATGTTCGCGCGTCCGTCGGCCGCCCCTTACCATGAAGGGAGCGCATCGACAATCAGCGGAGGACCCATGTCCTCGACGGCTCCTGCGGTTGGGAAGGGCAACGCGGTCGTGGCCGACCTGTGGGCCGGCCTGGCCGCGATGCTGGTGGCGTTGCCTTCGGCGATCGCCTTCGGCGTGGCCGCCTTCACCGCCGCGGGCCCCGGCCTGGCGGGAGCGGGTGCCCTCACCGGGATCCTGGGCGCCGTCGCCCTGGGGATCGTGGCGCCGCTGGTGGGGCGCAACGTCGGCTTCATCAGCGCCCCGTGCGCGCCGGCGGCGGCGGTTCTGGCCGGGCTGGCGGCGCAACTCGCCTCCTCGGGCAGCGTACCCGCCGACCGGATCCTGGCGCTCCTTGCGGTGACCGCCGCCATCTCCGCGGTGCTCCAGATCGTCTACGGCACGCTGGGCGCCGGGAAGATGATGAAGTACATCCCCTACCAGGTGGTCACCGGATACCTGTCCGGCGTGGCGGTGATCATCTTCATGGGCCAGATGCCCAAGCTCCTGGGCGTCTCCTCCCAGATGCACTTCTTCGAGGCGGTCTCCTCCCCCGGCGAGTGGCGCTGGCACGGGATCGTGGTGGGGGTCGTGACCATCGCCGCCACGGTGCTGGCGCCCCGGGTCACCAAGAGGGTCCCCGCGGTGATCATCGGCCTGGCCACGGGGATCGCGGCCTACCTCGCCCTCGGCGCGACGCGGCCCGACCTCCTCCAGCTGGAGGGGAACCGCCTCGTCATCGGCCCCATCCAGGCCTCCGGCTCGGTGCTGGCCGCCATGGGGCAACGCTTCGCGATGCTGGGGAGCCTCACCGCGAGCGACCTGGGACTGGTGCTGGCGCCCGCCATCACCCTCTCCCTGCTCCTCTCCATCGACACCCTGAAGACCGGCGTGGTGCTGGACGCCCTCACCCGACGGCGCCACGACTCCAACCGGGAGCTCGTGGCCCAGGGCATCGCGAACATGGCGTCGTTCGGCGTGGGCGGGATGCCGGGCGCCGGAACCATGGGTGCGTCGCTGGTGAACGTGACCGCGGGGAGCCGCTCCATGCTGAGCAGCCTCGTGGAGGGGATCCTCGCCCTGGCGGCGGTGCTCCTCTTCGGGAAGCTCATCGCGTGGGTGCCCATCGGGGCCCTGGCCGGGATCCTGCTGGTGGTGTCATGGCGGATGTTCGACTTCGACATGTTCCGCCTGGCGCGCCACAAGGCCACGCGCCTCGACTTCCTGGTGATCATCTCGGTGATCCTCGTGGCCGAGACGGTGGGGCTCATCCAGGCGTCGCTCGTGGGCGTATGCCTGGCCATCATCCTCTTCATCCGCGACCAGGTGCGCGGGTCCATCATCGTGAGCAAGCGCGACCTCACCGAGGCGCGCTCCCGGCGTCGGCGCACCGATCAGGAGGACGCGCTCCTGGCCGCTCACGGCTCCGCCGCGCTCCTCATCCAGCTGAAGGACGACCTCTTCTTCGGCACCACCGACCAGCTCCTCTCCGACCTGGAGCAGGACCTCGGCACCAGGCGCTTCATCCTCGTGGACATCCGCCGCGTCCAGTCCATGGACTACACGGCCGCGCACCTGTTCGAGCAGATGCGCTACCGGCTCACCGAGCGGGACGGCGCGCTCCTCATCTGCGGGATGCCCTCCAGCGGGCCGCAGCGGCAGGACATCGAGCGCTACCTGGCCCAGCTCGGCGTGCTGGGCGAGGGCGGCGTGCGCGTGTTCGAGACCCGGGACAGCGCGCTCCAGTGGATGGAGGACCGGGTGCTGGAGGGCGCCGGGTGGCGCGGGCGCGACGACGACCCGCCCCTGCGTTTGGACCAGATCGACTTCTTCCGGGGGCTGGACGAGGCGTCTCTCTC
>JBFYZE010000224.1:0-6784 GCA_041309665.1 Gemmatimonadales bacterium
GGTGCAGGGCATCGCGTTCGGCGAGTCACCCTCAATCCTGTGCTGGGCCCAGCGAGTATCCATGGTTCTCATGGCGCTGGCCGGGCTAGTCGTCCTCCGATACGGCCCGCGTCCCCGCTACCTCGGCACCGTGGTGCTCCTGGGCGCGTGGGGCACGTTCATGGCCATCCGCCACTCGGCGCTCCACCTGGCGAGGGACGTGGGTCAGGGGTTCGCAGCCTCGTTCTTCGGTGCCCACACCTACGTGTGGTCGTGGGTCATCCACTTCGTGGTCCTCGTCGTTCTTGCGGTGCTCCTCCTCCTTCTGCGCGAGGACTCGGTGGAGCGGGGCACGCGCGAGCTGGGGCGCACCGGGCGCTTCGCCATGGGGCTCTTCATGGTGGTGGTGGGCGCCAACGCGGTGCAGGCTTTCGTCTCCACCGGGCCCCCGCCGTTCATGGGGCAGGGTGACCCCATCCGCTTCTCGTGGAACCCGCAGAACTGGGTGTGGATGTCCCGCGGCGAGCTCCGCGGCGGCGTCACGCTGCGCGGGGCGTGGGACGTCCCCAAGCCCGACCCGGCCCACGTGGAGGCCGATGCCGATCCGGCAAACGGTCCGCTGGCGGGCCTCCCCGTCCTCCCCGTCCAGGCGTGGGAGAGGGTGGGGGCGCCGCTGGACGGCCGCCTCACCGACCTGGCCCACGACCCGGCCACGGGACGCTTCCTGGCGGTGACCGACCGCCACGGCGTCTACGTGCTGGACGCATCGCTGTCCACCGTCGAGCACCGCGTGATGCTCGACCCGGACTTCTCGGTGGACATCCAGGCGCCCGCCGGCGCGGCGTTCCTGGGCGACACGCTCGTGGTGGGGACCATCAACAAGAGCTACCTGCTCCTCCGTCCCGACCCGGCCGCCGACGAGGGCTACGAGTGGCGCCACTTCCTGGAGACCAGCGGCGGCATGAGTGAGCTGAGGCGCTCGCGCTTCGCCACGGTGCGGGCGCGGCTGATGTACGTGTCTTCGCTGGCGTACGACCGCGCCGCCCACGAGATGGTGACGGTGAGCGTGCCGTCGCCGCGGCACCGCCGGATGGTGGTGTCCACCTTCGACGCCGGCGACTTCGTGCTCGCGTCCGAGTTCATACCGCGCCTCGGGGACGGCCTGACGCTGGGCGAGAAGCGCGCCCTCGCCGAGTACGTGGTGACGGGCACAGTGGTGGAGGACGGCGTGCTCTACGCCATGAGCGCGGCCTACTCGACGCTCCTCGTCGTGGACCTGGCGACGAAGTCGGTGGTGGAGGCCCACGCGGTCCCGGGAGTCGAACAGCCCGTTGGGCTCGCCTCGCGGCATGGCGAGTTGCTCATCGCGCAGGCGGACGGGCGGATCGCGGTGGTGGCTCGGCCGGGGGCGGCGCCGCCCGACCTTTCCCCATCCGGCGACCCTCTCTAGGCTTCTGGTGCGGGACCGGCCCTCCAGCCGCAAGCGGCTGCGGCCGGCCCCCTCACACCGCCCCGATTCCCGGGGGCGGCACGACACGGGCGCGAGGAGCGACGACCATGGCCGGCTTCACATATCAGGATCCGTTCCCGCTGGCTGGTGACGACACCACCTACCGGCTTCTGACGAAGGACCACGTCACCGTCGGGAGCTTCGACGGCAAGGAAGTGGTGAAGGTGGACCCGGCAGCGCTCACCCTCCTGGCCCGCGAGGCCATGAAGGACGTGTCCTTCTACCTGCGCTCCAAGCACCTGGAGCAGGTGGCCGCCATCCTCGACGACCCCGAGTCCAGCGACAACGACCGTGGCGTGGCCATGGCCATGCTCCGCAACGCGGAGGTGTCGGCGGCAGGCGTGCTCCCGTTCTGCCAGGACACGGGCACGGCCATCATCTACGCGAAGAAGGGGCAGCAGGTGTGGACCGGCGGCGGCGACGAGGAGGCCCTCTCCCTGGGCGTCTTCGAGACGTACACGCAGGAGAGCCTCCGCTACTCCCAGACCCTTCCCCTCACCATGTACGAGGAGAAGAACTCGGGCACCAACCTCCCGGCGCAGATCGACCTCCACGCGGTGTCCGGCGCGGAATACAAGTTCCTGTTCGTGGCCAAGGGCGGCGGCTCCGCCAACAAGAGCGTCCTCTTCCAGGAGACCAAGGCGCTTCTCAACCCCGGGAAGCTCCTCCCCTGGCTCACGGAGAAGATGAAGAGCCTGGGAACGGCGGCGTGCCCGCCCTACCACGTGGCCTTCGTCATCGGCGGCACCTCTGCCGAGACCACGCTCAAGGCGGTGAAGCTGGCCAGCACCGGGTACCTGGACGAGCTGCCCACCGAAGGAAACATGGGCGGTCAGGCGTTCCGCGACGTGGAGCTGGAGAAGCAGCTCCTGCTGGAGGCGCAGAAGACGGGGATCGGCGCCCAGTTCGGCGGGAAGCACTTCGCCCTGGACGTGCGGGTGGTCCGCCTCCCGCGCCACGGCGCGTCCTGTCCGGTGGGGATGGGGGTGTCGTGCTCGGCGCACCGGAACGTGAAGGCCAAGATCAACCGCGAAGGCATCTGGCTGGAGGAGCTGGAGCGCGATCCTGGCCGCTTCATCCCGGAGCGGCACCGCGCCAAGCGCGACGGCGATGGGGTGCCCATCGATCTGAACCGCCCCATGGCCCAGGTGCTGGCCGAGCTTTCCAAGCACCCGGTGAAGACCCAGCTCTCCCTCACCGGCACGCTCATCGTCGCCCGGGACATCGCCCACGCGAAGCTCAAGGAGCGGCTGGACCGCGGTGAGGGGATGCCCCAGTACATGAAGGACCACCCGGTCTACTACGCCGGCCCGGCGAAGACCCCCGAGGGGATGCCGGCCGGCTCCTTCGGACCGACCACGGCGGGGCGCATGGACTCGTACGTGGACCTGTTCCAGTCCCACGGCGGGTCCATGATCATGATCGCCAAGGGGAACCGGAGCCGTCAGGTGACGGACGCCTGCAAGAAGCACGGAGGCTTCTACCTGGGCTCCATCGGCGGGCCCGCCGCGCTGCTGGCCAAGGAGAACATCAGGAAGGTGGAGCTCCTGGAGTACCCGGAGCTGGGGATGGAAGCCATCTACCGCATCGAGGTGGTGGACTTCCCGGCCTTCGTGCTCGTGGACGACAAGGGCAACGACTTCTACGCGTCGCTGAGCTCGTAGGGGAAGCGTCGCGGGTCGGGCCGGCTACGGTCGGACCCGGCCCGCGCGCCCCCTGGGGCGGCGCGGCGTGCCGCCCCGGTCCGCGCCCGTCAGTGGTCTTCCGGAGCCACGTATCCTCGGCTCCACAGCGCCACCTGAAGGGTCACCGACTTGAACCAGGCCGCGTGCATGCGCTCCACGTCGGCGGTTGAGCCCCCTCCCTTCTCCAGGAAGGGGCGGATCGTCACGACGATGGGGACGATGAGGGCGATGACGTGCCCGAGGGGCACCACGGGCGCCGCCACGACGCCATCGGTCCGGTTCTTCCCGGCCCGGGCGTGCCTGAGCCCGATCTCGTGCTGGTAGTCCAGCCATGCCTGATCGTAGGGACGGGCGCAGGTGTCCAGGATCCACTGCCCGAAGCGGCGGCGGACGGCGTCCAGGTACGCGGCAATGGGAACCCCGTCCGGCCCGGCGAAGGACGCCACCAGATGGGGGTTGGCGCCGACGAATCCGTACCAGACATCGAGGATCTCGTCCACCCGGCCGGAGAGGATCTCCCCAGCCTCGGCCAGCGCACGGGCGTCTTCGGCGGTGAAGAGTACACTGGCCTTGAGTTGCTCGAGATCCTCCATGGTCAGAGGTGAGGAGGAGAGCTGGGTGGTGCCGTAGGTGTAGCCGGGGATGCTGGTCATGGGGGTGCGCTCCAGGGTTTGTGATAGTAGCGAATCGATACTACCCGATCACGCCCATCTCGTCAAGAAGGTTTCGCTTCGATACTATCTGGTTGCCTCGGAGTCATCTCGCCGCGGGTCGGGAGGGAGCGCGCATGACCACGGACCACCGGGCCTTGGAACTGATCGAACGACTGGGCAACCTCCTCCGTGAGGAGGGGCGACAGGGAATGTCGGGTGCCCTCGCCCCGGTGCATTGGCAAGTCCTGGCGTATCTGTCGCGGTGCAACCGCTTCAGCGACCACCCGGTGGCCGTTTCGGAGTACCTGGGGCTGACCAAGGGCACGGTGTCACAGTCCTTGAAGCTCCTCGAGGCCCGGGGACTCGTTGCGCGCCGGCCGGACCCGTCCGATGGGCGGCGGGTGCGCCTCCTCCTGACGGCGTCGGGACTTCGGGCCGCACGCGCATTCCCGCCCGCGGGCGCGAAGGCGGCGTTGGCGGGCCTGGGAGCCCGGACGCAGGAGTTGGAAGGCCTTCTCCACCAGCTCCTTCAATCCCTGGTGCGGGCCCGGGGCGGACGCCTCTTCGGCGCGTGCGGCGCCTGCCGCCACCTGGTTCGGGCGCCCTCAGGCCTGAGCTGTGGACTCCTGGATGAGCCCCTCACCGACCATGACCTGGACCGGATCTGCCGGGAGCAGGAGCCCTCCCACCCTGGAGCCGAATAGCCGAAGGCCCCGGGGGCGGACCGGTGGGCTCACCCCAGCATCAGCTTCACGGCGAAGACGACGATGGTCACCGCCACCACGTTCTGCACCCAGGCATGGCCCAGGTCGCCCCGCAGGTCCGTCCCTGCCTGTTCCGACAGCGGCCGGGATCGATTACGCTCCGCTCACGGGAAGACTCATGCCGCCACCCGGAGGACGCCGTGTCAACCCGAATCGACACACCGCAGCCCGTGTTTCCCGCCCTGCGTGATGTTCCGCCGGAGTTGCGCGTGGGCTTCCATGCCGACGGTGCCCGGTACCTGATCGACGGTGAGGTGCGGACGTGGGACGGCCCCTGCATGGAGGTCCACTCGCCGGTGTGCCTGGATGCCGGTGACGGAATCGCCCCGCATCGGCTGGGCCATTACCCGCTGCTCACCCGCACGGAGGCGATGGCCGCCCTGGAGTCCGCGTGCCGCGCCTACGGCCGCGGCTGCGGCGTCTGGCCCACGATGGCGGTTGCCGAGCGCATCAGCCACGTGCGGGCGTTTCTGACGCGGATGCGAGCGGTCCGCGACGAAGTCGTCTGCCGGCTCATGTGGGAGATCGGCAAGACGCTGCCGGACGCCCGCAAGGAGTTCGACCGCACGCTTGACTACGTCGAGGACACGATCCAGGCCCTCAAGGAGATCGACCGCCAGAGCTCGCAGTTCGTCATCGAGGAAGGGTTCATCGCCCAGGTCCGGCGTAGCCCCCTCGGCGTGGTGCTCTGCATGGGGCCGTACAACTACCCGCTGAACGAGACGTTCACCACGCTGATCCCCGCCCTGATCATGGGCAACACGGTCGTCTTCAAGCCGCCGAGGTACGGCGTGCTGCTTCATGCCCCGCTGCTCGAGGCGTTCGCCCAGTCGTTCCCGCCGGGCGTGGTCAACACGGTATACGGCGACGGCAAGGAGGTCGTCGGGCCGCTCATGTCGGATGGCCGCGTCGATGTACTGGCGTTCATCGGATCGGCCCGGGTGGCGTCCCTGCTCAAGCACCAGCACCCGCGGCCCAACCGGCTGCGGTGCGTGCTCGGGCTCGAGGCCAAGAACGCGGCCGTGATCCTGCCCCACGCGGACGTCGACCTGGCCGTGGCCGAGTGCACGCTCGGCGCGATGTCCTACAACGGCCAGCGCTGCACCGCGATCAAGATCATTTTCGTCCATCGCAGCCTGGCGGATGTCTTCTGCGAGCGGCTCACCCGGTCGGTGAGCCAGCTCAAGGCGGGCATGCCCTGGGAGGAGGGCGTGAGCATCACGCCGCTCCCGGAGGGTGGCAAGCCGGCCTGGCTGGCGGAACTGGTCGAGGAGGCCCGGGCCGGCGGGGCGATCGTGATCAATCCGGGCGGCGGCACCATCGACCGCACGCTCTACTATCCCGCGATCGTCTATCCGGCCTCGCCCGACATGCGTATCTGCCAGGTCGAGCAGTTTGGCCCCGTCACGCCCGTGGTGCCCTACGACGACGAGCAGGAGATCATCGACTGGGCCGTCGCCTCGCCGTTCGGCCAGCAGATGGCGCTCTTCGGCAGTGATCCGGAGCGGCTGAGCCGGCTCATCGACCCCGCTGTCAACCAGGTATGCCGGGTCAACCTCAACAGCCAGTGCCAGCGCGGTCCGGACAAGTTCCCGTTCACGGGGCGAAAGGACTCAGCCGAGGGCACGCTCTCGGTTTCCGATGCCCTGCGCGTGTTCTCGATTCGCAGCCTGGTGGCGGCCAGGGCCACCGATACCAACCAGCAGCTGATCTCGACCATCGTCGCCGGCCGGCACTCCAGCTTCCTGTCCACGGATTTCCTGTTCTAGTGTAGTTCTGCATGAATGGTGCATCCTTGTCACAGGGTGACTTCCTCCTCGACCAGTCCCCGGTGGCAAGCCCTTCTACCGTGCATGAACGCGCCCCTGGCGAGAGGTCGGGAGAGGACCCATTCTGGTAACATGAGCAGTTCGGGACTCTCGCGGAGGGCTTTCGTGGGCACCCTCCCCCTGACCGTCCTCCTGGATCCGTCGCGCCTGGGCGCCTCCGGCTTCCAGGAAGGCGCGTGTGCCCGCGACGATGCCGATGCCGGTGCTCCCCGCGACCGGACTCGCCCCCAGGACGCCTCCCGCCCAGGGTTCCACCGGGAGTTCACGGCGGAGGAGGCCGAGGAGATGGCCGCCTCTCCCATGGCCCGGGAAGTCGCCGCCCTCCAGGGCCAGGGGTACTCCTGCGCCGAGATGAGCCTGCTGG
>JBFYZE010000225.1:0-3154 GCA_041309665.1 Gemmatimonadales bacterium
CGTTGCGCGCCGGGAGCCGGACGCGCGATTCTCCTGCCCCTCCCTCCCGCCCCGAACCCCGAGGTCCCCATGTCCGACTTCGCCGGCCTGCGCGCCCTGGGCCAGCTCTCCATGAACGCCAAGGACCTGGAGCGGGCCACGGCGTTCTACAGGGACGTCCTGGGCATGCCCTTCCTTTTCCAGGTCCCGAAGATGGCCTTCTTCGATCTGGATGGGCTGCGCCTCATGGTGGCCACCCCGGAGACCCCCGAATACGACCACCCCGGGTCCATTCTCTACTTCAGCGTTCCCGACATCCGCGAGGCGCACGCGGCGCTCTCGGGCAGGGGCGTGACATTCGACACCGAGCCGCACATGATCGCGGACATGGGCGACCACGAGCTCTGGATGGCCTTCTTCAAGGACAGCGAGGGAAACCAATTGGCGCTCATGGCGGAGATCCCCTTGACCCGGGGTCGGTAGGGTCCGTATTCATCGGTTCAGCGACTACAGAACCACCCCGGGGGCAACGAATCCAGGAGCCCTGATGGCTGAGAGTGGCAACCGCATCCGCGTCATCCTCCGTTGGATCCAGATCAAGGACAACAAGGAAGCGGCGTGGGACGACGAGGGCGAGTTCCGCTTCCGCTCCAGGGTCACCACCGGCGGCCACACCACCGAGTGCCGTTTCCCCGAGCAGGGGTTCTGGTCCATCTCGGACCACCCCCGCCGCAACAAGGTGGACAAGATCGACAAGGTCCTGTTCGAGGGTGAGCCGGGGGACACGCTCGTCGTGGAGCTCTTCGGCGAGGAGCTCGACCAGTTCTCCGCGTCCGACCACCTGGAGGACTACCGCAAGGAGTTCATCGGGGACGCATCCGCGTGGCTCGGCCGGCGCCAGCCCTCCGACGAGGGCGTCGGGGATCCGGAGAGCATGTCCGACTGGCGCATCTGCTACGACATCGAGACGGCCTGATCGCCGCTCGACGCACGCGCACCGAAGCCTCCCCTGACGCACTTCACCTTCCTCGACTGGTTCTGGACGCTGGCCTTCCTCCTCCTCATGGTGGGGGGAGCGGCGTTCTTCTACCGCCTGGCGCGCAGGTCCGAGTCGGACTTCTTCCTGGCCGGGCGGCGGCTCCCATGGTGGCTCCCGGCGGCCTCGGTGTTCAGCACGCACACCGCCACCGACACACCCATGTGGGTCACCGGCACGGTGTACGCCCACGGCCTGCGCGGCCTCTGGTACACCTTCTTCGCCGCGTGGACCTCGGTGGCGGCCTTCGTGTCCGCCCGCATCTACCGCCGCTCGGTGGCCTTCACGCAGGCCGAGTGGCAGGTGGTGCGCTTCCACGGGCTGGGCGCCGAGTTGCTGCGCGGCTGGATGGCCGGATGGCAGGTGTTCATGAACATGTTCATCCTGGGCTGGGTGGGGATGGCCATGGGGAAGGTGTGCGCCATGGCGTTCGGGTGGCCGGTATGGGTGGGCCTGGTGATCCCGTCGGTCATCACCGCCGGCTACACGCTGGCCGCCGGGTACTGGGGGGTGGTCATGGGCGACTTCCTCCAGGGGATCGTGGCCATCTTCGCCATCCTCCTGGTGTCCACCGTGGGGATCGTGGCCGCCGGCGGTCCCACCGGGGTGGTGGACGGCATCACCGCCATGGGCGAGGCGTGGCGGCTCGACTCCCTGGCCTTCACCGGCTGGCTCTCGGGCGACTTCCCCGTGGTGTGGTGGCTCACCATGCTCGTCATCGCCATCGTCGGCGGCTTCGGCATGGGCACCAGCATCGACTGGTACGTGGAGGCCCAGCGCATCCAGTCATCCAAGACCGTGCGCGACGCCGCGTACGGGATCTGGTGGGGGGGCGCCATCACGCTCCTGCGCAACGGCGTCTGGGCCGCGTCCATCCTGGCGTTCTTCGTCATGGCGCCGGGAATCACGAACGGCGCCGAGTACGAGCTGGGTTGGTTCCGCCTGGGCTTCGAGCTGCTGCCGGCCGGCCTCGTCGGCGTCTTCTTCGCCGCCATCCTGGCCATCCACCTCTCCACCATCTCCGGGCACCTCAACCTCGGCGCCCTCTACTTCACCCGTGACCTGTACCAGCGCTATGTGAAGCCGGACGCTTCGGAGAAGACGCTGGTGTGGATGGGTCGCCTCGCCACGGCGGTCCTCCTGGTGGGCTCGTTCTTCTACGGGCTCATGATGGAGGAGATCACGCAGTGGCTCATCTTCGCCCTCTGGCTGATGATGGCGGGGATCTGGCTCCCCAACATCCTCCAGGTGGTGTGGTGGCGCTTCAACGCCTGGGGGTACCTGGCGTCGTGGATCGCCAACCTGGGGATCTCGTGGCTGGTGGTTTGGGTCCTCCCCTCGTTCGGCGTCATCCCCGTCCTCCCCGATTACCTCCAGTTCTGGTCGCTGATGGCGCTCGGCGCCGCGGTCTTCGTCCCGTTCACGCTCCTCACGAAGGCCGAGCCCATGGACCACCTGGTGCACTTCTACCTGCAGACCCGCCCTCTCGGCTGGTGGGCGCCGGTGCGCGACGAGGCGCGCCGGCGCGGGCTCCTCGCGGAGGAGAAGCCGGCCTCGGCGTCCGCGCCGCGCCCGTTCATCCGCCGGACCTGGACCCCCGAGGAGGCCGACGCATGGAGCCGGGAGGACTGGATGGCCATCGTCCTCTCGCCCCTGGTCATGGCCCTGGGGATGATCGGTGCCGCCAACCTCTTCCTGGGGCGGGTCTCGGGCGCGCTCCAGCTCGTCCTCGCCGTGGGCCTGGGCTGGCTCATGTTCTGGATCATCGACCCCAAGCTCCGCGCCGTGTCGGTGGAGTACGAGCAGCGTCAGGCGCGCCATCTGGAGACCCTGGAGCGCAAGATGCGGTGGCAGGGCCACGAAGACGCCGGCGCCCCGGACGCCGCCGGCGAGGAGGTCGGCTGATGGACAGGGGACTCGTGACGCTCATCGGGATGAGCATCGCCTACGTGGCCTCCTTCATCGGACTGGGGCTGGCGTGGTACGGATGGAAGAAGCGGCACCGCGACGGCGCGGAGGCGGACCGGTGAGCGGCGTGGCGCTGGCCATGGCCGTCGTCCTGGCGTCCCATGTCTCGGCGCGCGCCCCCCTCCCTGCCGAGCGGCCCCTCGGAGGGCCCGGCTGGAAGGTGGTTGTGCC
>JBFYZE010000226.1:0-7445 GCA_041309665.1 Gemmatimonadales bacterium
AACGCCCCGGACACGACGTTCTCGTCGGCGCGGGCCATGACCCACCTCGTGGAGATCGCCCGCCGGCCCCGCCCCACCGGGTCTCCCGCCCACACCCAGGTGCGCGACTACCTCCTGGAGCGGCTGAGGGGGCTCGGGCTGGAGCCCCAGGTGCAGACCACCACGTCCCTCGTGGGCCGCGAGAGCTTCGTCCGGGCGGCTACGGTGCGCAACATCGTGGCGCGCATCCCGGGGACGGCGTCCTCGGGCACCCTCGTGGTCACCGCGCACTACGACGGCGCCGGCATCGCCGGGGCCGCCGCCGACGCGGGCTTCGGCGTCGTGTCCATCCTGGAGATGGTCCGCGCCCTGCAGGCCGGTGCACCCCTGCGCAACGACATCCTCCTGCTCCTGACCGACGCGGAGGAATTGGGGCTCCTCGGCGCCCGCGCCTTCGTGGCCGAGCACCCGGCCATGGCCGACGTCGCGGCCGTGATCTCCCTGGAGATGAGGGGCGGGGGCGGCCCCTCCATCATGTTCGAGACCGGCGCGGAAAACGGGTGGATCGTGCGCGCCTTGGCGGCGAGCGGCGCGCTGCCGTTCACCAACTCGCTCTCCTACGAAGTCTACAGGAGCATGCCCAACGATACCGACTTCACGCCCTTCCGGGAGGCGGGTAGGCAGGGTCTCAATTTCGCGTCGGTGGGGCGGGCGTCGCTCTATCACCAGAGCTACGACAGCCCGGAGAACATCTCCGAGGCCACGCTGCAGCACGAGGGCGCCAGCGCCCTGGCCCTGGCGCGCTACCTGGGCAACCAGCCCCTGGCCGAGGTGAAGGCGCCGGACGTCACCTACTTCACGGTCCCCGTCCTGGGCCTGGTGGTCTACGACCTGGCGTTCACCCTGCCGCTTGCGGCGGCGGTCCTCGTCCTGGCGCTCGTGGTCCTCCTCCCGGTCCGGCACGGCGCGTCGGGGTGGGGTGGCATCGCGACGGGCTTCGTGCTGTCCCTCGTCTCCATCGCGCTGGGGGCGGCGGCCGGATGGGCGCTTCTCGCATGGGTCCCCCGCTTCCACCCGGAGCTCGGCTCCCTCCAGGGGAGCATGCTCCACAACGAGGGGTGGTACGTCGCGGCGCTCGTCGCCGCCGGACTGACCGTCGTCACCGCCCTGTTCGGCCTCGCCCGCCGCCGTTTCGGCATGGCGGAGCTGGCTTGGGGCGCGCTGCTGGTGCCGCTGGCGGCCATGGCGTTCGTGGCGTTCCGCTGGCCCTCGGCGGCGGCCAGCCTCCAGGTTCCCCTCCTCGCGGCGTACACGGCCGTGGGCGTTGGGTCCATCCGTCCCCGGGGGTGGAGCCGCCCGGTGGTCTGGCTCCTGCTGGTGGCCCTCGCCATCCCGGTGCTCGCGCTCCTGGTTCCGCTGGTGGAGTTCCTCTGGCTCGGGCTCAGCTTCCGGGCAGCCGTCCTCATCGGCAGCTTCGCGGTGGTGGTCCTCCTCCTGCTCCTGCCTGCCCTCGACGCCCTGCGCGAGCCAAACGGCTGGTGGGCGCCCCTCACCGCGCTGGCGGTGGGTGGAGCGTGTCTGGGGCTGGGCATCCGCGCGGCGGCTCCCGACGCCGCACGCCCGGCCCCGTCCACGTTGGCCTACGCGTTCGACCACGGCTCGGGAGAGGCCCTCTGGGTCACAGACGCGAGTCAGGAGCCGGTGGACTCCCTGGCCAGGGCGTGGGCTGTCCAGAGGGCGGGCTCGGCGTTCGCGGAGACCCGGGACCTCGCCGGGTTCGGCTTCGGTAGCCGTCAGCCCAGGGTGGCCCGCGCGCCGGTGAAGGAGATCCGGAAGCCCGAGGTGTGGGCCCTCTCCGACACCACGTGGGGCGACGTCCGCCACCTGCGCCTCGCGGTGCTGTCGGCGGTGGGCGCCGAGCTGATGCAGTTCCGCTTCCCGGAGGGAGGAGGCACCCGCCTCGTCGCCCTCAACGGGCGGTCCCTGCCCACGCCGGACCGGCCCACCCTTGTCGAGCACTGGGGGCACCCCGACCCCGTGGTCGTGCTCGACCTGGAGATCCCCGCCGCCAGGGCCCTGGAGATGGACGTGGTGGAGCACCACCTCAGGCCCGGCGAGATCGTGGGGGACGAGCCCTTCCAGCGCCCCGCGGAGCTCGCCCCGGACATCACCTGGCTCAGCGACCGGGCGGTGCTCCGCTCCCCAGCCGGCTCCCTCGTGATCATCCCCGGCCCCCCGCCGTTCCCGCTGGAGACCGCGGCCCAACTGCACGCCGAGGCCGCCCTGGCGGCCGCCGCGGCCACGCAGGCGGCAGGCGCCACCGCCGATTCCCTCCCCACCGACACCGTCCCCACGGAGCGCCGATGACGAAGCAGGGCCGGAACCCGATGATGACCCCCGTCCGCACCCTGGCCGCCGCCGCCCTCGCCGCGACGGCCTGCACCGTCTCGAAGGATCCGCCTCAGGCGGTCGCGTTCGAAGTCCCCGCCGCCGTGGATGGAGCCTGGTACAAGGGGAACACCCACGCCCACACCACCGAGAGCGACGGCGACTCGCCGCCCGAGGTGGTTGCACGGTGGTACAAGGACCACGGGTACGACTTCCTCGTCCTCTCCGACCACAACGTGTTCACCGATCCGGCCACCCTCGCCGGGCTGGTGGACTCGACCTTCCTCCTCGTCCCCGGCGAGGAGCTGACGTCGAGCTTCGAGAAGCTCCCCGTCCACGTGAACGGCCTCAACCTCAGGGGCGTGGTGGAGCACCGAACGGCTGAAACCCTGGTGGGGACGATCCAGGCCAACGTGGACGCGGTCCGGGAAGCGGAGGGCGTCCCCCACGTGAACCACCCCAACTTCCGGTGGGCGTTCGGGGCCGCCGAGCTGGCACAGGTGGAGCGGGACCGCCTCCTGGAGATATTCAACGGGCACCCCCTGGTCCACAACGAGGGCGGCGGAAACCGGCCGGGGATGGAGGCGGTTTGGGACTCGCTCCTCACGAGGGGGAAGCGCATCTACGGGATCGCCACCGACGACGCCCATCACTTCCAGGGCGAGTTCGCCCGCGACAGGGCCAACCCTGGGCGTGGCTGGGTGTCGGTGGAGGCCGAGGCGCTCGAGCCCGGTTCGCTCATGAAGGCGCTGGAAGCGGGCCGCTTCTACGCCAGCACCGGCGTGATGCTCGCCGACGTGCGCGTGTCTTCCGATCGGCTCGAGGTCCACATCGCACCGGATGGCGACTTCCGCTACACCACGGTCTTCATCGGAGCCGGCGGACGCGAGCTCGCCCGCACGGGTGACAACCCCGCCGTCTTCGAGCTCCGCGAGGACGTCGGGTACGTCCGGGCGCGGGTCACCGACTCGGGCGGGCTCCACGCCTGGACCCAGCCCGTCTTCGTGGTGCCGCGGTAGGGCCGCAGGGGCCTCCCGCCCGTCAGCTCCCCTTCTTCATGGGGCAGGTGCTGAACCCGAAGAGCGTGTACAGCGGGCAGCTCCCGAGGAGTCCGGTGACGAGGGGGATGATTCCCAGGTAGCCCCAGGGCGTCTTCGGGCCGACGAACGCGATGGCCAGCAGACCGATGCCGATGGCCACGCGGACGGCGCGCTCCACGGTGTGCTCGTTGCGAGGCAGGATCTTGTCCATGATGGGGCCCTCCGGGCGGGAATCGGGCGAGGCTCGGCCCCGAGCGGTCTCGGGCGCGCAAGCACTCCGGCGTCCGCCACACTACTCGGGAGGGCCCGTCCCGTTCCGCCCGGCCCACCGCGGGAGCCGGACCGCCCCCGGCGCCGACGTCATCTAACGACGACGCTCGGCAGGGCATCCAAGAGCCGGAGAAACGTGGCCGTCCAACTACAACGGATGGAATGACGATGACGCATCGGCAGACTCTCGGCTTGGCCCTGGCGGCGACGCTCACTCTCGGCGCCTGCGCCGACGAAGGCCCGGACCTGACGGACCAGCTCCTGACCCTGAACGCGGCGATCGTGGCCGCCGACGCGACCCTCGAGGTCATCACGCTGGCCAGCACCCCCTTCTCCTTCGCCCCCGGCGGCACGGGGCCGGGAGGCGGCACGGGACCCGGGGGCGGCATGGGCCCGGCCGGCAGGCCCGGCGGCTCCCTGGGCCTCGGCGGGTCACTCACCGGAACGCGCTCGGCGACGTTCTATGACGCCGCCGGCAAGGCGCAGGCCGCCTACGACTCCCTGACCACCGCGCGCGTCCACCTCGTCCTGGACATCGCGGGCGACGTGGAGCGTGGTGGCTGGAGCGGAAGCATCAGCCGCACCCGCGACATGACCATCACCGGCCTCACCGGCGTGGAGACCACCCGGACCTTCAGTGGGACGGGGACCGAGGATGTGCAGCGGAGTCGCACGCTGGCAGACGGCACCCAGGCCTCCTTCGACATGGCGGGGAGCTTGACGAACGAGAACGTCGTCATCCCGGTGCCGGGTTCGGACAAGAAGTACCCCCTCTCCGGCAAGATCACGCGTAACATGACGGTGACCGTGGTCAACGACCCCAAGGGTGACGAAACCCGCAAGGTGACCGTGGTCATCACCTTCGACGGTGACAACACCGCGACAGCCGTCGTGAACGGCGAGACGCACGAGATCGATCTGGACGCGCGCCCAGGCGCGTTCCCGTTCCGCGAAGGGATGCGAGGCTTCGGCCGCGGCAACCGCGGGCCCTGACCCTCACCCCCATGGCCAAGGCGCCCGGGCCCCTCGCGGGTCCGGGCGCCTATCTTTTCGCCATCGGGGCGCAGAAGCTATGCTGGCGATGCTCCGTACTGGAGATGGAGCTTCCCCGAGCATGAGGCGTGGGGACATGGGCGACAGCGGACGGCGGTACACCGAGCAGGAGTTCGCGCTCATCCTGCGGAAGGCAGCGGAGCTGCAGGAGCGCCCCGGCGAGCCGGTGGCCCGGGAGGGAGGGCTTACCCTGGGCGAGATCTCCGCGATTGCGCGCGAGGTGGGGCTCGACCCGGCTCTGGTGGCCCGGGTGGCGTCGGAGATCGATCGGCCGCGATCCACGGGGCTCGCCCGCGCGCTGGGCGGGAGCGCCCGCCATCGCATGGAAGCGTCCGTTCCCGGGGTGCTCGGAACCGGGAGCTATCCGAGGGTGGCCGCGGCCCTCCGGGAGGACACGGACATCCATGGCGACGTCCGGGAGAGCCTGGGCTCTCTCGAGTGGAAGGCGATGGATGGCGTCACCGCGCTCAACGTGACCGTCACGCCCGGGAGCGAGGGGACCCGCATCGTGGTCATCGCCGACCGTAGCGGAGCCCAGGCGGTCACCTGGCTCGTTCCGTCCATCCTCAGCCTATTCGCCACCGGAATCACGGGCGCGGTGATCGAGCCATCCACGGTGCTGGGAGGGGTCGCCCTCGGGGTGGGGTTGGTAAGCGGAGGGCTGATCACCGCTCGCACGATCTGGGCGGTGTCCACACGGCGATTCGAGGCCAGGATGGCGCGCCTCCTGGAGCGGGTGCGCGGGGAGGTGGCGTCGGCCTCCCGACCGGAGGAGTTGGATGACACGCAGGAGAGGGGACTGGTCCCCTGACCCCTCGCGCACGACGCGCCCGTATTATTCTCGGCCCATCCCCCGACGCTCGAGGTTGGAGCGTCACGCAGCGTCCGGTTCAGCGGGCCAAGCGACGCCGGCCGCCTCGAACAGCGCTCGGGCGTTGGCGTCCAGGATCCCCCCGAGCTCCTTCGGTTCCATTTCGCGCACCTCCGCCAGGCGCGCCACCACGCGCTCAAGGAGCACGGGCATCCCCGGCTCCCCGGTGAGCCACGCCCAGCCCCCGGGGTTGTCGGTCTCCACGAGGAGCCGGTCCAGGGGGATGCGCCGCGCCACCTTCGCGATGCGCTCCGAGACCAGGAGCTCCACGCCCACGGTGAAGAACGCGCCCATCTCGGCCAGCGCGGCCAGGGGCCGCATGGGACCGTTGTACCAGTGGACCACCATCCGCCCCACCCCATGCTCGGCCAGGAGCTCGGCCACCCGCGCCTCCGCCCCGGAAGTGTGCAGGTTGAGGAGCTTCCCAGTGCGCCGGGCTGCGTCGAGGAAGAGCGCGAAGACCTCCTCCTGGGGACCCCAGGCCCCCGGGTCCTTCACGAAGCGGTGATCCAGCCCCACCTCCCCGAGCATGGGCGCGGACGCGATGAGGGGCTCCAGCTCGGGCATTCGGCAGTGCCAGCGGGGTGCCTCCCAGGGGTGGATGCCGAAGGAGGGGACGAGGAGAGGCTCGCCCTCCGCGAGCGCCCTCGTCGCCTCCCAGGACGCCACGTCCATGGAGACCGCCAGGGTGACGATGCGGCGAGCGCGGATCTCTCCCAGTGCCGCGGGCCACGCGTCCCCGAACTGGTCCACGTGGGCGTGGGCGTCCAGCCACAGGCTCACCTGGGGGTTCGGAAGAAGCCGAAGTGCTCCGTCATGTACGCTTCCACCGCCCTGGCCAGAGCCTCTCCGAACGCCTGGCGGTTGGCGGCGGTATCCCGGATCCCCGGGAGGGGGAGCTCGATCTGGACACCGCTCACCGTCCGCCCCGCCGTGAGGGAGCCGTATCGCTCGGTGTTGTATCCCCCGGTGAAGTACTCGTCCGTGCCCGGAGAGGGGTCCCCGGGGCTCGGCACCGAGCGGACCCCCTCCTTCTGCATCAACCCGCCGAGGCTCGTGCTCCCCCGCAGGAGCTGAGCGAAGGGAAGGGGGGAAGAGGCGGCCAGGGCGCGGATGCTGCTCTGCGCGGCCACGCCCGGAGCGTTGATCTCCGCGTCGGTACGGTTGAGCTGCGTTGCGCTGAGCATGTATCCCAGCTCGGCCCGCGCGATGGCGTGCCCGTGGCCATGGATGTCGATGTAGAAACCCGAACCGTACGTCTTCGTCACCGCCGCCGAGGCAACCTCCAGGTACGCATGGAACTCGTTCCACGCGTTCTCGGCGAAAGGGTTCCCCGCGGCGGCTTCCACGATCTCCCGGTTCGGATCGAGCTTGATGCGCTTGAGGTGGGAGATGACCACGTGCGGCGCCTTCCCCGTGCGCTGCACCAGGGCCTCCCGGACCGCCAGGAGCGTCTCCCGGGAGTTGGTGTCGGTCACCGTCGTGCCCGACGTGCGGTCGGGGATCTCCGTGGGCGTCAGCGCACCTCCGTGGGCCGCCGACAGGACGAGCGGAAGCTCCCCGGGGATGTACTCCACGTAGGACTGGCGGCCAAAGTAGCTGGTCCCCGGTTGGTAGACCGTTACCGTGGCCGGAGCCCATACCTCGAGGCTCGCCGTGCCCGAGACGCCGTCGCTCGTGGCGCTGACCGACGTGGTGCCGGTGCTCACGCCCACGGCCCGTCCCTGGCCGTCGACGGTCACGACGGCGGCGTTCCCCGAGTGCCACGTGACCGACGCCCCCGTCACCTGGGCGCCGGCCTCGTCCACCACCTTCGCGGTGAAGCGGAGATCGGAAGAGCGTCG